>DATISQ010000031.1:0-11523 GCA_035581905.1 Cryobacterium sp. | reverse complement strand
TTGACCGAGTAGGTGTCCATGATCCAGGCCATGGTGCGCTCGTCGGTTCCCATGTCGGGCGCGGGGATATCCTTCTCCGGGCCGATGATGGGCAGGATCTCGCTCGTGTACCGGCGGGTGACCCGCTCCAGCTCGGCCTGGGAGTAGAGCCGCGGGTCGATGGTGACCCCGCCCTTGGCGCCGCCGTAGGGCACGTCGAGGAGGGCGCACTTCCAGGTCATCCACATGGCCAGGGCCCGCACCTCGTCGAGGGTGACGTGGGGGCTGTAGCGGAGGCCGCCCTTCGCCGGGCCGCGGGACAGGTTGTGCTGCACCCGGTAGCCGGTGAACAGGCAGGTGCTGCCGTCGTCCCGGCGGAGCGGCACGGCCACGGTCAGTTCACGGCGCGGGGTGGCGAGCAGGGAGTGCAGGCCCGAACCGTAGCCGAGCACGCCGATGGCGGCGGTCAGCTGCGACCGGGCATCGTCCAGCGGGGTTGCCAGCGGGGTTGCCAGCGGGGTCGCCAGCGGGGTCGCCGTCACGGTGCTCAGTGTGGTTGCGCGCGGGCGGGTGAGCGGGGTCGTCGCCGCCGGGACGGTGTCGAGGAGGCTCATGCGGCGGCCAGCGCGCCGGCCAGCACCTGCAGGCCCTCGACGAGGAGGTCGTCGGGGATGCTCAGCGGGGGCAGGAAGCGGATCACGTTGCCGTAGGTGCCGCAGGTGAGCAGCACGACGCCCTGCGCGTGGGCGGCCGCCACGACGCGGCCGGTGAGGGCGGCATCCGGGTCGCCGGTCACGGGGTCGACCAGTTCCATCGCGATCATCGCGCCGCGGCCCCGCACATCGCCCACCCGCTTATCGACGGCACGGATGGCGTTCAGCCGCCCGGTCAGGATGGCGCCGATGTCGCGGGCACGCTGGGCCAGGTTCTCGGTCTCAAAGCTGCGCATGGTGGCCAGGGCCGCGGCGCAGGCCAGGGGGTTGCCGCCGTAGGTGCCGCCGATGCCACCGACCTGAGGCGCGTCCATGATCTCGGCGCGGCCGGTGACGGCGGAGAGCGGCAGCCCGCCGGCGATGCCCTTGGCCATCACCATCAGGTCGGGAACGATTCCCTCGTGATCGCTGGCGAACAGGTCCCCGGTGCGGGCGAAACCGGTCTGCACCTCGTCGGCGATGCAGACGACCTGATTGGTGCGGCACCAGTCCACCAGGGTGGGCAGGAAGCCGGGCGCGGGCACGATGAACCCGCCCTCACCCTGGATCGGTTCGATGATCAGGGCGGCCAGGTTGTCGGCGCCGATCTGCTTCTCGATCTGGGAGATGGCCCGTTTGGCGGCCCCGACCCCGTCGAGTCCGGCGTCGCGGTAGGGGTAGGACGTGGGCGCACGGTAGATCTCCGCGGCGAAGGGGCCGAAGCCGTTCTTATAGGGCTGGTTCTTCGCGGTCAGCCCCATGGTCAGGGTGGTCCGGCCGTGGTAGGCGTGGTCGAACGCGACGACGGCCTGCTTGCCGGTGTAGTGGCGGGCGATCTTGACGGCGTTCTCCACGGCCTCGGCGCCGGAGTTGAACAGGGCGCTGCGCTTGGCGTGGTCGCCGGGGGTGAGCCGGTTGAGGGTCTCGGCCACCTCGATGTAGGAGTCGTAGGGCGTGACGGTGAAGCAGGTGTGGGTGAACTGGGCCAGCTGGGCTGCCACGGCTGCGACGACCTCGGGGGCGCTGTTGCCGATTCCGGTCACGGCGATGCCGCTGCCGAGGTCGATCAGGGAGTTCCCGTCCACGTCCACGAGCACGCCGCCGCCGGCCGCGACGATGTAGGCGGGCAGGGTGACGCCGACACCGGCCGAGACGGCCTCGCGCTTGCGACGGCTGAGTTCCTCGGATTTCGGGCCGGGGATGGCGGTGACGAGGCGGCGTTCCTGGGGAAGGGACGGTCCGCCGATCGGAATGCTGACGGGAAGGGCGTCTACGAGGGTCATGGCTGCTCCAGTTCGCTGGCTGTTGCATCGGGGCGGGGCCCGGCGACGATGCCAATTCCAGAAGGCTACGCAGGGCGACCGCTCGCGACATCTGCCACCTTGTACAACTCCCGCTAAACTTTCGCCACGCTGTACACTCAACGCATGGTTCCGAACCTGGCCCCGCCGCTTCTGCCCACCCTCCGCCGCCTGCTCGCCCAGCCCGGCCTCCAGCTGAGCCTGGTCACGGCCGAGCCGCAGCTGCCCGCGCACGCGCTCGACCAGCCCGTGGAGTGGGTGCACAGCTCCGACCTGGCCGACCCGACGCCTTTCCTTTCGGCCGGCCAGGTGCTGCTCACCACCGGCACCCAGTTCGCCGACCTGGCGACGGATGCCTACTACCGCGACTACGTCCGCCGGCTCACGGCCCGCGGAATCGCCTGCCTCGGATTCGGTACCGAGGTCGTGCGGGCCGGCACCCCGGAGGCCCTCCTGGCTGCGTGCCTGGCTGAGGGCCTGCCGCTCGTCGAGGTGCCCTACGACACGCCGTTCATCGCGGTGGCCCGCGCAGCCGGCGACCTGGTGGCGGAGCTGCGCTACGCCCGCAACACCTGGGCGCAGGGCGCTCAGCGGGCCATCTCGCACGCCGCGCTTCGGCCGGACGGCCTGAGCAACATCCTCAGCGAGCTGTCCCGGCAGCTGGGCCACTGGGTCGCGCTCTTCGACGCGAGCGGAGCGCTCGACCGGGTCTTCCCCCGCGACGCGTTCTCCGGAGCCGCTGCCTCCCCGGCCCTGCACCAGGTGCAGGCCGAGGCCGGCCGGCTGCTCCGCCGCGGCCAGCGCGCCGGCACCACCCTCGACGAGGGCGGCGAGACCCTGACCCTGCAGACGCTGGGGCGGCGCGACCAGCTGCGCGGGGTGCTGGCCCTCGGCGGTGTCACCGAACTCGACCAGGCCAGCCAGCAGGTGGTGACCAGCGTCATCGCCCTCGCCGGGCTCGCCCTCGAGCAGAACAGTGCGCAGGGCCGCGCCCGCGGGCACCTGCGGTCCGGGCTGCTGCAGGCGTTGCTCGGCGGCGAACTGCCACTGGTGCAGAGCATTTCCCGCGAGCTGTGGGGCGCCCTCCCGGCCGAGCCGGTCCGGGTCGCCGTGCTCTCCCCGCCGCCCGAACGTTTGGACGCCCTCGCCGAACTGCTCGAACGGAGAGTGGAAGAGCACCCCGGGCACCTGTTCTTCGCCCGCGACGGCCGCCAGGTGCTGCTCGTCGTCGATCCCGCCGCCGACCCGCTGCTCGCCGAGCTGGTGGGCTTCGGCCTGCACGTGGGCGTCTCCGACCGGAGCGACTACCGCTCCCTGACGCACGCGGCGGCCCAGGCCCGGCAGGCGCTCGAGCGCTCCAACGAGGGCGCGCCGGGCATCGTCGAATTCGAGGTCATCTCCCGGCAGGGGGTGCTCGCCTTCCTGGCCCGAACGGATGCCTCGGAGGTCGGCCGCGCCACCCTCCGACCGCTCTCCGACCACGATGCCGCGCACGGAACCGCGCTCCTCACGACCCTGCGGGTCTGGCTGGAGCACAACGGCCAGTTCGGCCCGGCAGCAACGGAGCTCGGCGTGCACCGGCACACCGTGCGCGGCCGGATCAGCCACGCCGAGCAGCTCCTCGGCCGCGACCTCGGCGCCTTCCATGCCCGCGCCGACGTCTGGGCGGCGTTGCTCGCGGCAGGATAGGCCTGCCGGCGGGCGCCCGGCGGCTCAGGGACTCAGCGGCTCAGGGACTCAGCGGGTCAGCGACTCAGCGACCAGGGCTTGCGACGCACGAGGATGTGGCCGCGGCTCGTACTCAGCCGGGTCCACAGGCCGGTCTCGAACAGCCGCACGGGTTCATCCTTCGGCAGGAAACCGAGACTGACGGCGGCGAAGGCGGCGCCGGCCGGCACGATCTCCAGGCCGGGGATCGGACGGCTCCAGACCTCGGACCGCACCCTCTGCACGATCTGCCCGCCCGTCCCGGCCGGGATCACGGCGGCGACCTCCTCGATGCCGGCCTGGGCGGCGCCGTCGAGCAGGGCGGCATCCGTTTCACCGAGCAGGGTCCAGCCACCCTGGGGCGGCGAGATGCCGGCCCAGGTCACGGTGGTCACTTCGAGGGGAACGGTCACGGCCACGGGCGCCTCCTCCGCCTGCACGGCCGCGGTGAGGCGGGCGAGACGGTCCAGCAGGGAGCGCACGGGGACGACCGCGTCGAGCTCGACCGGCTCGGTGAGTGCGAAGGTGCGCAGGCCCAGCACTGTCGGGCTGGAGTCGAGGAGACCGCGCGGATAGAGGATCGCGGTGTAGACGGCGAGCACCCCGGCGGCCTGCATCAGGCGCACGGAACCGTCTTCCACGCGGCTGGCACGGGACAGGTAGACCTGGAGGTCGCGGAGGGACAGGGAGTCTGGGAGAGAAAATGACTTACTCATCTGCTCCTAAACTACCAAGGTACGGCGCGCGTCACACCGACGCGCACGTCACGCACCGTCACGCGCCTGAGGAGGCCACATGGACTTGCCGATGGAGGGCCTGTTGGCCGCTCTCGACCTCACCGACACGGGCGCCCGCACCAGCGAGGACATCTTCACCGGACCGTCGCAGTGGATGCCGCTCGGCCGCGTGTTCGGTGGGCAGGTGCTCGCCCAGTCGCTGCTCGCCGCGATGCGCACGGTCCCCGACGACCGTCACGTGCACTCGATGCACGGCTATTTCCTGCGCCCCGGCGACGTGGGTCAACCGATCACCTTCTCCGTCGACCGCATCCACGACGGCCGCTCGTTCTCCACCCGCCGCACGCAGGCCTACCAGGACGGGCACCCGATCCTGTCGATGATCGCGTCGTTCCAGGACGAGGATGAGGGTCTCGAGCACCAGATCGAGATGCCGGCCGACATACCCGACCCGGAGTCCCTGCCGACCGCGGCGGATGCCCTGGCCCAGGTCGACCACTCCATCGCCCGTTACTGGGCGAACGAGCGTCCGTTCGATATGCGGCACCTGCCCTCGCCGATCTATCTCAAGGTCGACGGCGAGCACACCTCGCGCCAGGCCGTCTGGATGAAGACCATGGGCCCCCTGCCCGACGACCCCGACCTGCACCGCGCGGCCCTGGCCTATGCCAGCGACTACTCGATCATGGAGCCCGTCATGCGCCGCCACGGCGTGGCCTGGGCGACGCCGGGCCTCAAGGTCGCCAGCCTGGACCACGCCATGTGGTTCCACCGCTTCGGCCGGGTGGACGAGTGGATGCTCTACGTTCAGGATTCCCCGACCGCCCAGGGCGGACGCGGGCTCTCCACCGGCAGCATCTACAGCCGGGCGGGCCTGCTTCTGGCCACCGTTGCGCAGGAAGGCATGCTGCGCGTTCCCACGAACGCGGAGTAGCCTTTTTCACATGCTCTGAAAGTCTCTGAACGTCTCTGAACGTCTCTGAATGCCCACCCGATCGAGGAGAACCATGACGAACGCCACCGACATCACCCGCCGCACTGCGCTCCTGCTCGGCACGGCCGGCACCGCCGTCGTCCTGGTCGGCTGCGGCACCGGTGGCGCGGAGGATTCCGGCTCCGGCAGCACCGCCCCGGTTGAGGTGGCCAAGCTCGCCGACATCCCCGTCGGCGGTTCGATCGAGTCTTCCCTCGACGGCAAGCCCATTCTGATCAGCCAGCCCACGGCCGGTACCGTGGTCGCGTTCAGCGCGATCTGCACCCACCAGGGCTGCGTGGTCAAAGTGGTGAAAGAAGAGCTGGACTGTCCATGCCACGGTTCCAAGTTCGACGCCGCCACCGGTGAGGCCCTCGCCGGGCCGGCATCCACCCCGCTGGCGCCGGTGAAGGTCACCGTCACCGGCGACTCGGTCACCGCCGGCTGAGCCGCCCGGTCTCGGGCCGGCCCAACCGGCTTCGGGCCGGCCCAACCGGCTTCGGGCCGGCCTACTCCACCGGCAGGGACGCGCGCCGGGTGAACCGGATGGGCTCATCCACGTACGGCGTCCAGGCGACGCGCTCGACGTCGTTGATCTTGCGGGGCCGCTCGGTCGCGGCGTCCACCAGGACGATCGTGGTGCTCGCCTGCGCGAACAGAACCGCCGGCTGCAGGTCGATCGGGGTCCAGACCTCGTAGCAGACCTCGAGGCTGGCGCCGCCGAGTTTGCCGAGCCAGAGACGGATGTCCAGAGGCTGCCTCAGGTACGGGATCGGGGCCAGGT
This sequence comes from Cryobacterium sp., assembly GCA_035581905.1. Lineage (GTDB taxonomy): Bacteria > Actinomycetota > Actinomycetes > Actinomycetales > Microbacteriaceae > Cryobacterium. The sequence goes on along the minus strand of DATISQ010000031.1, from coordinate 5,350 downwards.
ACTCGGCCTCCATTCGCGCGATCAGCGTCAGCGTCGCGGCGCCCGGCCGCCCGTCGAGCACCGCGGTGCCGGCGAACGCCCCGGGGCCGGCGCCGTCCTCATCCGGCCAGAACGCCTGGATGCGCGCGTCCTCGAGCACACGCAGCAGCTCGGCGTTGTTGACGTGGCCGTAGGCGTCCAGGTCTGACCAGCGCAACTTCACCGGAACGTGCAGCTTCATCGCGGGCCCTAGTCGCGGGTCAGCTTGCGGTACGCGGAGCGGTGCGGCTTCGCGGCATCCGGACCGAGGCGTTCGATCTTGTTCTGCTCGTACGACTCGAAGTTGCCCTCGAACCAGTACCAGTTCGCCGGGTCTTCGTCGGTGCCCTCGTAAGACAGGATGTGCGTGGCGATGCGGTCCAGGAACCACCGGTCGTGTGTGATCACCACGGCGCAACCGGGGAATTCGAGGAGCGCGTTCTCGAGCGAGCCGAGGGTCTCGACGTCCAGGTCGTTGGTGGGCTCGTCGAGCAGCAGCAGGTTGCCGCCCTGCTTGAGGGTGAGGGCCAGATTGAGGCGGTTGCGCTCTCCACCGGACAGCACGCCGGCCTTCTTCTGCTGGTCGGGACCCTTGAAGCCGAACGTGGACACGTAGGCCCGCGACGGAATCTCGGTCTTGCCGACCTGGATGTAGTCCTGCCCGTCGGAGACGACCTCCCAGAGCGACTTGTTCGGGTCGATGCCGCCGCGGCCCTGGTCGACGTAGGAGATGTCGACCGTATCGCCGATCTTCAGTTCGCCCGCGTCGAGCGGCTCCAGTCCGACGATCGTCTTGAACAGCGTGGTCTTGCCCACGCCGTTGGGGCCGATGATGCCGACGATGCCGTTGCGCGGGAGGGTGAAGGAGAGGTCCTCGATGAGGACACGGTCGCCGAACCCCTTCTTGAGCTTCCTGGCGTCGATGACCTGGGCGCCGAGGCGCGGGCCGACGGGGATCTGGATTTCTTCGAAGTCCAGCTTGCGGGTGCTCTCGGCCGCCGCCGCCATCTCTTCGTAGCGCGCGAGACGCGCCTTCGACTTGGCCTGGCGGCCCTTCGCATTCGAGCGCACCCATTCGAGCTCGTCCGCGAGGCGCTTGGCCATCTTCGCGTCCTTCTTGCCCGCGATCAGCAGTCGCTCCTGCTTCTTCTCGAGGTAGGTCGAGTAGTTGCCCTCGTAGGGGTACAGGTGGCCACGGTCGACTTCGGCGATCCACTCGGCCACGTGGTCGAGGAAGTACCGGTCGTGAGTGACGGCGAGAACGGCGCCGGCGTACTGGGCCAGGTGCTGCTCGAGCCAGAGCACGCTCTCGGCGTCAAGGTGGTTGGTGGGCTCGTCGAGGAGGAGCAGGTCGGGCTTCTGCAGCAGCAGCTTGGTCAGCGCCACACGGCGCTTCTCACCACCGGAGAGGTCGGCCACGGAATAGTCGCCCGGCGGGGTGCGGAGGGCGTCCATGGCCTGCTCGAGCTGGGAGTCGAGGTCCCACGCGTCGGCGGCGTCGATGGCTTCCTGCAGCGTGCCCATTTCGGCCAGCAGCGCGTCGAAGTCCGCGTCGGGTTCGCCCAGCGCGAGGCTGATCTCGTTGAACCGGTCGACCTTGGCCTTGATCGGGCCGACGCCCTCCTGCACGTTCTCGAGGACCGTCTTGGTCTCGTCGAGTTCAGGCTCCTGCATCAGGATGCCGACCGAGTAACCGGGTGAGAGTTTCGCCTCACCGTTGCTGGGGGTGTCCAGCCCGGCCATGATCTTGAGGATCGTGGATTTTCCCGCGCCGTTCGGCCCCACGATACCGATTTTGGCGCCGGGGAAGAATGACATGGTGACGTCGTCGAGGATCAGCTTGTCGCCGACCGCCTTGCGAGCGCGGACCATCGTGTAAATAAATTCAGCCATAGTGCTTACCAGTCTATTTGCCGCGTGGCACCGACCAGACACGTTCCCGATGCGAGGATCGTCGTGACCGTGCTGTGGTACCCGCCCGTAGCCGGTCCGTTCTGCCCGATCAGGCATTCCCCGTTGAACCGCACGGAGAACTGGATCGAGTCCGCGGCCAGGTCGATGTTGGTTCGGTCGAAGGTGACTTCCATCTGGGCCTTGTCGAAGCCCGCGGCCACCAGCGCGTCCACGAATGCCTGGCCGCCGGCGGCGCCGTCCGCGGCCACGACCGCCGTCGCTACGCTGTCGAAGTAGGCCAGGTTCGCCGCGGCGTCCTTCTCGGGCTGCAGCACCGGCGCGGGCGCGGCGGTCGCGCTCGGGGTCGGAGTCGCCGAGGCCGTGGCCGGCGGCGTCGCGACGGGCGCCGCCGAGCAGGCCGCCAGGCTCACGCCGACGGCCAGTCCGAGCAGGAGCGCGCTCCCGGTGCGTCCGAAACGGATGCCGGTTCGGCGGCTCCGGGTTTCCCGATCTGATGGTGCCGGCACGTGATCCTCCCGCGACCGCGGTGCGGTCAGACCTCCGAGTCTGCCAGATCTCGGCTAGGAATCGGCCCCGACGAGTGCCTCGGCCTCTGCCGCGCCTGACGCGCCGCTCATCCGGGGCGCGTCGTCATCATCGGCCGGCAGGAAGCCGTCGGTGGGCTCGGCCGGCTGTGGCGCCGATGCCGCGCCGGGTGGCGGTGAGCGCGTGTAGGCCGTGCTGCACCAGGCGAGGTCGTGCCCGACGGCTTCGGCTTCGACCTCCACCGAGGTGCCGTTGCGGTCGGCGTTCTCCCAGGGCCGGATGCGCAGCCGCCCCGCCACGACCACGTGCTCGCCCTTCTGCACGGAGCTCACCACGTTGTGGGCCAGCTGCCGGAAGGAGGAGACCGTGTACCAGTTGGTCTCGGCGTCGACCCAGGTCTGCTTCACGCGGTCGAAGCGGCGCTGGCTGGACGCCAGCCGAAACGAGGTGATGGCCAGTCCGGAACTGGTCACGAGGTGACGGGGCGTGGTGGCCACGATTCCGGTCACGGTGATGCTGTCGCTCATTGCGGTCTCCCTCATCCAGCGGGCCCCGGACGGATGCCCGGAACACGCAACCTGGGAGCGACGGCTCGTGCCTGTCTCCGCCGCCCCAGATCACGTCCTCCGAGTGTGCGGCGGCAGGACGCCGCGCGGGCGCGGCATCCGGGGTCCTGTGCCCAACGACCGCCCCGCGCATCTGGGGAGGACGGGACGGCTCGCTAGCGGAGGTACTCGGCGTAGGACTTGCGGATCTTGTTCACCTTGGGCAGGGCAACGGCCAGGCAATAGCCCTGGCCGGGGTTCTTGGCGAAGAAGTCCTGATGGTAGTCCTCGGCCACGAAGAACCCGCCGAGCGGCTCGATCGTGGTGACGATGCCGTCGCCCCACCATTCCGCCGCGCGGGTGCGAGCGGTTTCGAAGAGCTGCTTCTGTTCCTCGTCGGTGTAGAACATGGCCGACCGGTACTGGGTGCCCACGTCGGCGCCCTGACGGTTCAGCTGGGTCGGGTCGTGCAGCGTGAAGAACACGTCGAGGATCACGCTGGCCGGAATGACCTCCGGGTCGAACATCACGGCGATGGCCTCGGCATGGCCGGTCCGGCCCGTGCAGACCGCCTCGTACGTCGGCTTCGGCGTGTCGCCTCCGGTGTACCCGGAAACGACCTCGCTCACACCACGCAACACCCGATACACAGCATCGAGACACCAGAAACAACCGCCCGCGACCACAAAAGTTTGCACGCCCCTAGAGTAACGGCATGACCTTTGTTCCAGCTCCGAACCGCTATGCCGACATGACCTACCGCCGCACCGGACGGAGCGGGCTCAAATTGCCGGCGCTGTCTCTCGGCCTCTGGCAGAACTTCGGTCAGGAACGCCCGATCGAGACTCAGCGCGCCATCCTGCGGCGCGCCTTCGATCTGGGGGTCACCCACTTCGACCTGGCCAACAACTACGGTCCTCCTCCGGGGGCCGCCGAGACCAGCTTCGGCCGCATCTTCGCCGAGGATTTCCGCGCCTACCGCGACGAGATGATCATCTCCAGCAAAGCCGGCTACGGCATGTGGCCGGGCCCGTACGGCGATTTCGGCTCCCGCAAGTATTTGCTCTCCTCCCTCGACGCGAGCCTGGGCCGACTCGGAGTCGACTACGTCGACATCTTCTACTCCCACCGTCCCGACCCGGAGACGCCCATCGAGGAGACCATGGGCGCGCTGGCGTCGGCGGTGCAGCAGGGCAAGGCCCTCTATGTCGGAATCTCCAGTTACACCCCCGAGCAGACGCGGGCAGCGGCGGCGGCCCTGGCCGAGCACAAGATCCCGCTGCTGATCCACCAGCCGCGCTACTCGATGTTCGACCGCCACGTCGAAGACGGGCTCTTCCCGGTGCTCGACGAGCTCGGCATGGGCAGCATCGTCTTCTCGCCCCTCGCCCAGGGCCTGCTCACCGACCGCTACCTGGGCGGAACCGTCCCGGCCGGCTCGCGGGCCGCGACGGGCGGCTCCCTGTCGGAAGATATGCTCACCGACACCTACCTCGGCCGTGCCCGCGCCCTCAATGCGATCGCCGCCGCGCGCGGCCAGACGCTGGCCCAGCTGGCGGTCACCTGGATCCTGCGCCAGCGGTCGGTGACCAGTGTGCTGGTCGGCGCGAGCAGCGTCAGCCAGCTCGAACAGACCGTGGCCGCCCTCGACGCCCCGGCACTGACCCAGGGCGAGATCGACGCGATCGAACCGCACGCCGTGCACGGCACCGGCCTGGGCTAAGCGACGTGGGCTACCTCTACGCTCTCCTGGCGTCGCTGCTCTTCGGCCTCAACGGCAGCACCACCAAGGTGATCGTGGAGGCCGGCCTGTCCCCCGCCCAGCTGACCTTCGTCCGGGTCACGATCGTCGCCCTCCTGGCCGGCGGCTTCCTGCTCCTGACGAACCGGCGGGCCTTCCGCATCAGCCGGCGCCAACTTGCGGTGATGGCCGTTCTGGGGGTGGCCGGGGTGGCCCTGGTCCAGTGGTTCTACGCGGTGGCGATCAGCCTGCTGCCGGTCGGCATCGCACTGATGCTCGAGTACACCGCCGTGCTGATCGTCGCCCTCGTGGCCCGGTTCGTCTTCAAGGAGCGGGTCAAGCCCCGCATCTGGCTGGCCATCGGCTGCGTTCTGATCGGCATGGCCGTCGTCGCCCAGATCTGGGCCAGCACCCTCTCCGGCCTGGGCGTGCTGGCGGGCATCCTCGCCGCGATCTGCCTGGCGGTTTACTTCCTGGTCGGGGAGAGGCAGGTCGCCGCCACCTCGCCGCTGGCCGTGTCGTTCTGGTCCATGCTCTTCGCCAGCGCGTTCTGGCTCGTGTTCAGCGCCTGGTGGCAGGTGCAGCCGCAAACCCTGGTTCAGGATGT
>DATISQ010000030.1:0-8209 GCA_035581905.1 Cryobacterium sp. | reverse complement strand
ACAAAGTGGTGCCTTTCGGGCATCAGATTCCCCAGGCATCCGTTCCGCACGGGCGGCAACTCGGAGCCTCAGAGGATTCACATGGCGAAGGTGCCGATGGGCACATCCGTTCGCCGTAAGAAGGTTTGATTCGAAAAATCGGGCCGGCCCTGGTGGGCTGCCGCAATAAGAAGAGGGCGTTCTACGACGCAGCGAGCGCAACTACGCACTCGCAAGTTCCTATCCTAGCGGATGCTGTCAACCCTCCGGGTCGAAGCCGCGCCCCGCGGGGGCCGCGGGGTGGCGCTCTGCGCCGGGGGCCAGCTCGCCGACCGGCACCTCCGCGGTCACGGTATTGCCGGCCGGGGGGAGCGGGCAGGCCCACATCGGGTCGTACGCGCAGGACGGGTTGTAGGCGAAGTTGAAGTCGAGGATGATGCTGTCGTCGTCGGCCCCCGCGCCCAGGTCGGCGCCCTTGACCGTGTCGATCAGGTAGCGGCCGCCGCCGTACGTCCCGCCGGGCTTGCCGGCCAGGCCGTCGCGCAGGGGCAGAAACAGCCCGCCGCCGTAGCAGGAGAGCCGCCACAGGTCGATCGGGCCCAGGTAGGGCAGCCGAACGGTGCCGACCAGGTCGAACGGCACCTTCCCGTCGGTGCCGGTGTCGACCGCGATGTGCACCGGATGCTCCGAGCGGTGCACCTCGACCTCGAACCGCCAGTCGGGGTCGTAGGCGGCGACCGGCAGCCCGGTGAAACCGGCCCGGTCGTCGGGCATCAACGGTGACGCCGAATGCCCGCCGAACAGGTCATCCCGGCCGCTGCGCCACAGTTCGTGGCCGGCGGCGGGGTCGTGCGCGCTGAGCTGGCGCACGCCGGCGTACAGCCCGAACACGCGCCGACGCCAGTCGGCCACCTGCAGGGCGCCGAGGGTGGTGCTCACGAGGTCACGCCGGATTCGCGGGACTCGGCAGCGTCAGCGGCAGCGTCAGCGTCGGCGGTGGCGTCGGCGTCGGCGGTGGCGTCGGCGTCGGGCCGGACGGGCTCGTCAACGCCCAGGTCGAGGCTCCAGTTCGGCGCGAGGCGCTTGAGCTGGCGCAGCCGCCACTGCCAGAGCGCCCAGAACACCGGCCAGCTGGCCAGGGTGAGCGCGCCGGTACGGAAGATCAACTGGTCCCGGAAGAGGGTCTTGCCGGTGCCGGCCGGGTCGGGAGCCACCGCCATCCGGTGGTCCCAGAGGGTGACCGAGGCGAGCGGCCCCGACACGCCGCGACCGGTGTCGCGCAGGATGCGCACCCCGTCCTTCCGGGTGGTCGCCATGGTCAGCCGGATCACCTGGTCGCCCATCGGCACCAGGCCGAGCGCGGTCAGGCTGACCGGATGCTCACCCGGCTCCCAGATGGTGGGGAAGCCATCCATCTCGAGCGATTCGACGCTCACCACGGGCGAGCTCACCTCGCGGAACACGGCGGGACTCCGCAGGGCACGCCAGGCGGCATCGGGGGAGCAGTCGAGGATCTCTTTCAGAAGAACACGCATGACCCCAGTCTGTGGTGCTGAGGCATGCAGTACAACTAAGAGAGTGGCAATTCGATACTGGCTGGGCGTTGCCTCGCGCGAACACGTGCTGCGCGCCGTGGCGGTGGGGCTCGTACAGTCCAGCCACGGGGCCCGGGCGGCGCTCGAGCAGATGGGCGAATCCGACGGGGTGGTCTACTACTCCCCGAAGACGCACATCGACGGTGAACGGCTGCGCCAGTTCACCGCGATCGGGCGCATCGCCCCCGGAATCGTGCACCAGGGGGAGTCCGCCGCTCCGAGTTCGTACCGCCCGTGGCGCCGCCACATCGACTATGAGACGGATGCCGTCGCCGCCTCGATCCGCCCTCTCCTGTCGGTTCTCGAGTTCACCCGCAGCGATCCCGACTGGGGCTACCAGCTGCGCCGGGGGCTGCTCGAGATCTCCCGGCACGACTTCGAGGTGATCCGGCGGCAGATGCGCCGGGAGTAGCGCCGGCCCGTTCCCGGGGCTGCCCGTGGCCCCGTCTCGCCCGTTCGGCGTCGAGTTCGACAGAAGCGGTCGAGTTCGCCCCGCACACCACTCGAGCTCGACCGCAGGTGTCGACCTCGGCCCGGGCGCCGATGGTGCCGAGGTGGCCTGTCCCTGGGGCGATTGTGGGCGGGATCGGCGATTTTCGAGGAGGTGCTGCCGGCGTCGGCGCCGGGGCGGGGTACATCCGTTCGGTACACTGAAGGCATGACTGGCGAGTTCTGGTGGGTGCCTTCGGCCGTCGTTTTCGGTGTGACGGCAGCGATCGTCGTGGTGATCGTGATGATGATGCGGCGGCGGGCACGGGCGCGCGCTCGCGTCGACCAGGCGCTGGCAGCCGGTCGCACCCGGGCCGCCGGCATCGCCCTCGTGCGCGCCGATGACGTGATCGAGGCGGCCACCGACGAGCTCGGTTTCGCGGTCGCCCAGTTCGGGGAGAAGGCCACCGGAGAGTTCGCCGCAGCGCTCGACGCCTCCCGGCGGCAGGTACGCGACGCGTTCCTGCTGCAGCAGAAGCTCGACGACAGCGTGCCCGACTCCGAAAGCGAGCGTCGCCGCTGGACCGAGCAGATCATCGCGCTCGCCGACGAGGCCGTCAAACGTCTCGGCTCCGAGACCCGCGTTTTCGACTCCCGGCGCGGCGTCGAACGGGATGCCCCGCTGCTGCTGGAGAAGTTGCGTCGCCGCCTCGACCGGGTCGCCGACCGCGTCGCGGCCGGCACCGCCAGCCTCTCCCGGCTCCGCCGCACGTACGCCGCGCCCGCCCTGGCCCCGATCAGCGGCAACGTCGCCCGCGCCGAGACGGCCCGCGACGACGCCCGCCGGGCAGTGGATGCCGCGACCGCCAGGCTCGCCCGCGCAGCCACCGACCCCGTGGGTGACCAGTTGCTCGCGGCCGAGCAGGCCCTGCACCGCGCCGGCACCCTCCTCGACGCGATCGAACGGGGCGAGGACCAACTGCACGTCGGCTTCGCCTCTCTGGCCCGGGCGCTCGACGCGGCGGACGCCGAGCTGGCCGAGGTGCGCGCCCTGCGCGACACCCACGAGGAGGCCACGGCGAGCGGCGAACTGAACCGCGTCATCGCGGCGGCCGACCAGGTGGTGGGCGAGCTGCGGCATCCGTCGCGCCTGAGCGACCCCGCCAGCGACCAGGCCCGGCTGCGCACGGCGATGGACGGGCTCGACGTGGTCCGTTCCGAGGCCCGCAACCGCCAGCTGCGGCTCGACAACGCCCGCGGCGCGCTGACCGGCGCCGTCCTGGCCGCGCGCAGCCAGATCACCGTGACCCGCGACTTCATCACCGCGCACCCCGGCCGGGTGGGCGCAGCGGCGCGCACCCGCCTCGCCGAGGCCGAACGACAGCTGAGCCTGGCGTCTTCCGAGGCCGACCCGGTTTCCGCCCTGGACACCGCGCGCCGCGCGATGACCCACGCCACGGATGCCGACGCGCTCGCCCGCTTCGACGCCCGGTAGCGCCACCGCTACCCTTGGGGCGTGAACAACGCCGCGCCCCAGCAGAAGTACCAGGTTCGTTTCGACGTCGGCCTGGCCGGATTCCAGGCTCTCGCCGCCGGAGCCGACGTGGTCATCCTCGCCGACGCCCTGCCGTCGCCCGGGCATCCGACCGAGCCGACCTCACTGCACGACCGGCAGGTCATCGCCGCGAACCTCGGCAACCGCGGGAGCGTGGCCGAGTGGGTGCTCGCCCGCCAGACGGAGAAAGGCGACCGGTTCTCCGTGGCCGTGATCGCCGTGGGCGAGCGACGCCCGGACGGCGCCGGCCGGTTCGCGGTGGAGGACTTCCTCGCCGCCGGCGCCGTGATCGATGCCCTCGCGGCCCGCGGCATCGACCACTGCTCGCCGGAGGCGGCCGCGGCCGCCGCGGGGTTCGCCGGGCTCAAGCAGGCCGTGCGGCACCTGGTCACCGCGTCCGAAACCGCCCAGGCGCTCGTCGCAGCGGGGCGAGCGGCCGAGGTGCAGGCCGCAGTGCGCCACGATGCCCCGGCAGCGCCGGTCCCGGCAGTGCAGGCGGCGACGGATGCCCCGGCGCCCTCCCCGGGAATCTCCCCACTGCGGGAATTCGCCTTCCCGGCCTGAGGTTGAATCTGGCACGGCCCGCCCGTGGCCGACCCCTCGTCTGAACCTCACTCAAGGAGCAACCCCCATGAAGGCAGTACTCAACGGCACCGTCATCGCCGAAGCACCCCAGGCCGACCTCCTCAAGATCGAGGGCAACTGGTACTTCCCGCCGGAGAGCGTGAACGCCGAGTTCCTCGTGGAGAGCCCCACCCAGTACACCTGCTCCTGGAAGGGCGAGTGCCAGTACTTCGGCGTCAAGGACGGCGAGACCCTGCTCCAGGACCGCGCCTTCAGCTACCCGACCCCGCCGGCGTCCTCGTTCGCCCGGGTCGGCCAGGACTACAGCAACTACGTCGCCTTCTGGAAAGAGGTCCGGGTCTCGGACTAACCCCCGGCCGCTGCCGCCGCAGCCTGCCGCCGGGCGGCTGCGGTGATCTCCCGCCGGGTCCACCGGATCAGGAACCGTTTGTCGAATCCGCGCACGCAGACCCCGCACGCGAACGCCCGGGTCGGTTGCCGGTAGCGGTAATGCACGTGCCCGGCCGGGCAGGTGCCGACCCACGGCGCAAGCTCGTCGGCGATCTCGCCGTCGTGCGTGCTCTTGCCGTCGTAGCCGAGGTTCCGCGCGATCAGCTTCCACTTCGGCCCATGGCCGGCGCGCGGCCCGGCCAGGGCGTGCGCGACCTCGTGCAGCAGGATCTGGTGCACGTCGTCGTCTTCGTAGCGCGCCGCCAGGTAACGGGACACGGTGATGCGCCGCACGGTGAAGTTGCAGAGCCCCGCCCGCTTCTTCGCGTTGTCGAACGCGAAGGTCCAGCTGGGGTCAAGGTGCAGTGTGATCAGGGCGTCCGCCCAGTGCCGCACCCGGTCGAGGTCGGCCATCAGGGTGCCACGGTCACCTGGTAGAGACGGTCGTCGCCGGGGGAAGGGGTGCCGCGGCCATCCGTATTATTGCTCACGAACCACAGTGTGCCATCGGGCCCCGACACCACATCGCGCAGCCGCCCGAAGCTGTTCACAAACCAGTCGTCGACCTCGCCTGAGGAGGGATCGATGCGCCAGATCCTCTCGCCGCGCAGAGCGGCCATGAAGATGGTGTCGTTCACGATGGCGAGCCCGCTCGGGCTGGCCTCACTCGTGGGCCACTGCTGCACCGGATCGAGGTAGTCGGGGTCTCCGCCCTGCCCCCGGCCCTCGACGATCGGCCAGCCGTAGTTGCCGCCCGGGGTGATCCGGTTGAGCTCGTCCCAGGTGCTCTGGCCGAACTCGCTGGCCCAGAGCTGGCCGCTCCCGTCCCAGGCGATGCCCTGCGGGTTGCGGTGGCCGTAGGAGTAGACGAGGGTGCCGAACGGGTTGTCGGCGGGCACGTCGCCGGTCGGCGTCATCCGCAGGATCTTGCCGCCGAGAGAATCCAGGTCCTGGGCGTTGTCGGGGTTCCCGGCGTCGCCGGCCGTGGCGTAGAGCAGGCCGTCCGGGCCGAAACCGATTCGGCCGCCGTTGTGGGTCCCGGCCTTCGGGATGCCGCCCTGCACCGGTTCGGACGCGCCGAGGGTGTGGCTTCCGACCGTGCCGAGCAGCGGCATCCGCACGATCGTGTTGTCATCGGTGGCCGTGAAATAGGCGTACACCCAGCCGGTTCCGCCCGGCGCGGCCGGGTCGGACAGCGCGGCGAGGCCGAGCAGCCCGCCCTCACCGCCCGGGAGTGCGTCGGCGACCCGGCCGGCGTCCCGCAGGCTCCCGTCGGGCAGGAGTTCGCGCACGAGCGTCGTGTCGCGTTCGCTGATCAGGGTGCCGCCGTTTTGCAGGCGCAGGATCGACCAGGGAGCGTCCAGACCGGACGCGATGACGACCGGGGCGTCGACCGGCCGCACCGGTGGCCCGGCAGCGGCGGTCGGCGCGGGCTCGGTGTCGGACGGAACCGGCCGGGCGGGGGTCGAGGTCTCCGCCGTGGGCTCGGGCGCGGTCTCCGTGCACGCGCTGAGCAGCAGGAGTGCGCACAGTGCCAGCACCCCGGCGGCACCGCTGCGTGATGGCATCCGACCGTTCATGCTCCACCTCCATCGCGCCGGACCGCTCGCCGGCGCTGGTTACAGCATGCCCGGATTCCACCGGTGCGGCGCCGAAGCGCTACTGACGCAGGCGGGCCTGTCGTCGCTCGGCGATGAAGGACTCGACCACTGCGACGGCGACGAGCGCGCTCTCGAGCAGGGCGGGCGTGGCGCCGGCCTGCTCCCGCAACGTCACCGAGGCCTTGAAGTCGGCCAGGGCGGCGTCGAGGTCGCCCTGTTCGAAGTACACCTGGCCGCGGCTCTCCCGGGCGAACGACGCGACGCTCGCCCATTCGTGCGTCTCCGACTCGAGCACGCAGTGGGTCAGCTCGGTCACCGCCTCGTCGAGCTTGCCCCGGAACTGCTGCACCTGGGCGCGACGGATGCGGCTGGAGGCGAGTTCCTCCCGCGACCCGGTGAATCGGGACTGGCGCAGTGCCGCGTTCGCCATGTCCCAGGCCTCGTCCAGCCGGCCGGTCAGGCGCAGCAGCACGACCTTCTCATTGAGGGCGGAGAGGCTGCGCAGCTCGCCGAGTTCTTCGAGGCGCAGCTCAGCAGCGGACAGGTCGACTTTCTCACGCAGGGTGACGGCGTCGTAGCCAATGATGATGGGCAGGGTGTGGTCCTGAGGCGAGGGCGGCACATGCCGCGGAGAAAACGTGGTCCCGACCAGCGTAGCCCCGGCCGGGTCAGCCGGCCCCCGATCGGCGGCGATCCGTCAGCATCCGCCGGGATCTGCCAGCATCCCTCGCCCGTCCCTCGGTGAACAAGGGGCTAACTCAGGAGATCTCGCCGCGTGAGCACTTCCGGCGGGCAACCGCCGCCGCGTCAGCTGCCGAGCTGGAAGACCGTGCGGCCGGGCAGCGGCGACGGGGTGGCCGTCGCATCCGTCGTCACCAGCGCGGTCGCCATGAACTGTGTGAGCTCGGCGCCCTCGACCACCTTCGACGGATGCGGCCCGCCCGCCAGCAACCTCTGCACCCAGCTCAGGTCGATGGGGGTGTGCGCGGCGACGAAGACGATGTTGCCGAACCGGCGCCCCTTGAGCACCTGGGTCTCCGCGAGGGCGAGCACGTGCCCGAAGACGGCGGACAGCGTCGCGGCCTGCGAGCGGGCGAACGGCAGTCCGGGCCCGTCGGCGACGTTCACGACCAGCACTCCGCGCGGCGACAGGAGGGGAGCGGTCAGCTCGTAGAATTCGCGACTGGTCACGTGGGCCGGGGTGCGGGCGCCGGAGAAGATGTCGACGACGACGAGGTCCACCGCGCCGTGCAGTCCGGCCGGCAACTTGGCCAGCACTTCGCGGGCGTCACCGTGGCGCACGCGCAGCTGCGCCCGCTTGTCCCAGGGCAGCTCGCCGCGCACGAAGTCGATCAGGTCGCTTTCCAGCTCCACCACCTGCTGGCGGGAGCCCGGCCGGGTGGCCTCCACGTACCGGGGGAGGGTCAGCGCGCCGGCGCCCAGGTGCACGGCCGTGATCGGTTCGCCCACCTCGCCGATCAGGTCGATCACGTGCCCGATCCGCTGCACGTATTCGAAGAACAGCTCGCCCGGGTCGTCCAGGTTCACATTCGACTGCGGCGTGCCGTCCACGATCAGGTTGAAGCTGCCCGGGGTGAACCGGTCGGGTTCGATGACGGCGTGGTGGCCGCTCAGCTTCAGGGTGATCGACGGATGTTGCGCTGCAGGCCTGCTCATCCCTTAAGTCTGCGCCCTCGTCAGACCGACCGGGACCGGACTTATACCTGAGAATTTCCGGAACGTCAAGAATCGAGTGGACATGACGAGCCGATCGGGCCTATGATTGACCATTGCGCTCCCAGACTAAACTCTGCCTTCATATTGCGGTCGGCTTTGCGTGCTCAAGCCACCTTGACGCATACCTCGTTCAGGAATTTCACAACATCGGAATTTCGGAACTCGAGGGTCTGAGGAGTTCGTACTCGGTATTCCTTACTAACAGTGACTAGACCTGACGGGGTCCACGGAGGTTATTTCCTTGGCTGCTGCGCGCAACGCAACCACCAACTCACCCAAGAACGGACGTGCCGCTGGCC
>DATISQ010000029.1:0-2023 GCA_035581905.1 Cryobacterium sp. | reverse complement strand
GACTTCTTCGCCGCCGACTTCTTGGCGGTCGACGCCTTCTTGGCCGGAGCCGACTTCTTCGCCGGGGTGGCCGCCTTCACGGCAGCACCAGCGGCCTTCTGCGCACCAGCCGAGGCCTTCTGCGCACCGGAGCCTGCCGCCGCCAGCGTCAGCTTCGGGAGCTTCTTGGCACCTGAGACGACATTCTTCAGGTCGGCCCCGGCGCTGAACTTCGGGACGGCCGTCTTCTTCGCCTTGATCCTGGCGCCGGTCTGGGGATTGCGGACCCAGCGAGCCTCGCGAATGCGCTTCTCGAACGATCCGAAGCCCGTGATCGCGACCTTCTCCCCCTTGGCGACCTCGCGGGTGATCGTGTCCAGGACGGACTCGAGAGCGTGCTGGGCCTGCTTGCGGTTCCCCTCGAAACGCGCGGCCAGCGCGTCGATGAGCTGTGACTTGTTCACTAGCTTCCCTTCCAATGAACGTGCGAAGTCGCGCCCATGCGCGACCATTCCCTGTGCACGCTAGGCATTCGTGGCCTGCGTCACAATCACCACGCCCAACAAATCGAATGTTTCTTTTCGCCGGGATCCGTGCCGTTGAGCGGAATTCTCCCCATTGTCGCAGTGTGGCATTCCTCGAAATGCCGAGAATCCCCTTGAAAACAAGGGGATTCTCAGGAAGCGAGTCCGGCTGGGGTCAGTCCAGCGCGACCGAAGACCCTGGATGTGCGGTCAGAGCGTGGCCGGCTTCCACGACGGGCGACGCTGCTCGAACGCGGCGATGTCCTCCTCGCGCGAGAGCGTGATGCCGATGTCGTCGAGCCCGTTGAGCAGGCGCCACCGGGTGTAGTCGTCGATGTCGAAGGAGTCCGCGATCGCGTCCGGGCCATCGCCGGCGCGCACCGTGCGCGACTCGAGGTCAACGGTGACCGTGGCGCCGGGGTTGGCCTCGAGGTGGCCCCACAGCCGCTGGACGACCTTCTCGTCGACCTGGGCGGCGAGCAGCCCGGCCTTGCCGGAGTTCCCGCGGAAGATGTCGGCGAAGCGCGGCGAGATGACGGCCTTGAACCCGTAGTTCTGCAACGCCCACACGGCGTGCTCGCGGGACGAGCCCGTGCCGAAGTCGGGTCCGGCGACCAGCACCGAGCCCGCGGCGTACACCTCGTTGTTGAGCACGAAGTCCGGGTCGTTGCGCCAGGCCGCGAAGAGGCCGTCCTCGAACCCGGTCCGGGTCACCCGCTTGAGGTAGACCGCCGGGATGATCTGGTCGGTGTCGACGTTGCTGCGGCGCATCGGCACGCCGATGCCGGTGTGGCTGGTGAACTTCTCCATGTCAGAGGTCCTTCAGGTCGGCCGGGGAGGAGAGGGTGCCGCGGACGGCCGTGGCCGCCGCGACCGGCACCGAGACCAGGTGGGTACGGCCGCCCTTGCCCTGACGCCCCTCGAAGTTGCGGTTGGAGGTGGAGGCGCTGCGCTCACCCGGCTGCAGCTGGTCGGGGTTCATGCCCAGGCACATCGAGCAACCCGCACCCCGCCACTCGCCACCGGCCTCCTTGAAGATGACGTCGAGGCCCTCCTCCTCGGCCTGGAGCCGCACCCGGACCGAGCCGGGCACGACGAGCAGGCGGGTGTCAGCGTCGACCTGGCGGCCGCGGATGATCTCCGCGGCGGTGCGCAGGTCCTCGATCCGGCCGTTGGTGCAGGAGCCGACGAAGACGGTGTCGACCTTCACCTCGCGCATCGGCGTACCGGCTTCGAGCGCCATGTACTCCAGCGCCTTCTCGGTGGCGATCCGGTCGGTCGGGTCGTCGAAGTCGTCGGGGCTCGGGACCGAGGCGCCCAGCGGCACGCCCTGCCCGGGGTTGGTGCCCCAGGTGACGAACGGCGTCATCGTGCTCGCATCGAGGACGATCTCCTCGTCGAACTCGGCGTCGTCGTCGGTGACCAGCGAGCGCCAGTGCTCGACGGCGGCGTCCCAGTCCGCACCCTCGGGCGCCTCGGGCCTGCCCTCGATGTAGTCGAACGTGGTCTGGTCGGGCGCG
>DATISQ010000028.1:0-2156 GCA_035581905.1 Cryobacterium sp. | reverse complement strand
GTCGGCGATGGAGGGCGTGTTCGGCCGCGGCTACAAGGGCCCCGGCCACCCGCACACGAACATGGCCAAGGCCGCGCTGAACATGCTCACCCGCACCAGCGCGAAGGAGATGCTGTCCGACGGCATCCTGATGACCAGCGTCGACACCGGCTGGATCACGGATGAGCGACCTCACCCCACCAAGATCCGCCTCGCCGAGGAGGGTTTCCACGCCCCACTCGATCTGGTCGACGGCGCGGCCCGGGTCTACGACCCGATCGTGCGCGGCGAGGCCGGCGAGGACCTCTGCGGCGTCTTCCTGAAGGACTACAAGCCCGGCACCTGGTAGTTGACAGCCCTCGGGCCCCGGACGACGCTGGGCCTGAAGGCAGCCCTCCGGCCTGCCTCGGTGCGCGGAGAGGGCAGCGATGAAGCTCACAGTCAATATATTCCTCACCCTGGATGGCGTCATGCAGGGCCCGGGCGGCCGGGAGGAGGACACCTCAGGCGGCTTCGAGCGCGGGGGCTGGCTCGTGCCGCACGCGGACGAGGGCTTCGGCCGGATCGTCGACGGATGGTTCGCCGAGGCCGACGCGATCCTGCTCGGACGAACGACCTACCAGATGATGCAGCACTACTGGGAACAGGTCACCGCCCCGGACAACCCGGTGGCGACGGCCCTCAACGGCCTGCCGAAATACGTGGTGTCGACGACGCTCGCGGACGCGAGCTGGCACAACACGACCGTGCTGGCCGCCGACATCCTCGAGTCCGTGGCCCAGCTGAAGGCCCGGCCGGGACGCGAGCTGCAGGTGCACGGCAGCTGCCTGCTGGCCCGTACCCTGCACGACGCCGGCCTGGTGGACGAATACCGGCTTCTCTACTTCCCCGTCGTCGTCGGCCAGGGCAAACGGCTCTTCGAGACCGGCTGCGTACCGCAGACATTCACGGTGGAGCAGTGTGCGACGACCAATGCCGGAGCGGTCGCATTGACGCTCCGCCCGAGGGCCTTCGCGACCGCCGATCTGGAGATGCCGGAGGGCGGCGCCGAGGCGGCACGGGAGCAGCACTGACCGCTCGCGTGCGCCGCGAGACGGAGCTACACTCCCCGCATGGAAAAACTCCACTTCACCGTTCAGATCGACGCCCCCGCGCACGCCGTCTGGACGACGATGCTCGACGACGAGACGTATCGGGAATGGGCCAGCGCATTCAACGAGGGTTCCCACTACGAAGGCAGCTGGGATCTCGGCAGCGAGATCCGTTTCCTCGGACCGGAGGAAGACGGCACGATCAGCGGCATGATCGGCACCGTCATCGAGAACCGGCCGCACGAGCTCGTCACCGTCGAATACTCCGGCGACATCATGCAGGGAGTCGAGCGCACCGGCGAAGAGGCGCTGTTCTTCGGCGCCCAGGAGAGCTACTCCTTCGACGAGTCCGGTGGCGTCACCACCGTCGAGGTGGAGGTCGACACCGAGGAGGAGTACGCGTCGATGTTCGACGAGCTCTGGCCGGCGGCTCTCGCCAGGCTCAAGGAACTCGCCGAGAAACGCTGAGCCACACCGACCGCATCCGGCTCCAGTCGGAGGCGAATCGCTGCGTCAACCGAGATCCTCGTCGTCAGCCAGCCAGTGCAGGGCACGGCCGTGCGGCTGCGTGTACGCGAGGGGCTCGGCGCCCTGGGCGAGGACGAAGTCAGTGGATGCGGCGGGGACCGATCGCATCCGTTCACTGACCGCGGGCACGACCTTCTGCCCCTCGTTCGACAGCCAGCGCACGGGCAGCCGCGCCAGCGTCGCCGTGAACCGGCGAGTGGCCGCCTCGTCGAGGTAGGCGAGCACGGCAGTGTGGAACACGACCACCGTCGCCCCGGCGGGCGCCTGGGCGACGAGCGCCTCGACCTCCTCGTTGAGGTCCCCGCGCACGATCCGGGCCGGTTCCGCCCGGGCGATCCGAACCGCCGCTTGCAGCCTCGCCCGGCGATCGGCGTGTTCCGGCCAGATCAGTGCGTCCAGCCACGCCACATCGGCCTCATCGTTCAGATCGAGCGGATTGAGGTCGACGCCGGCCCGCCAGACCACGGTGGGAAGGTCAGCCGGCACGGGCACGGGCCCCGTGGTGGCGCAGTCGAAGGCGACCGGACTCGGCCCGGCGGCGGGATGCAGCATCCGTTC
>DATISQ010000027.1:0-7719 GCA_035581905.1 Cryobacterium sp. | reverse complement strand
GCACCATGCCCGCGGACACGGGTGCGACCGAGCCGTCCTCGGCCAGCACGTCGTAGTAGATGTCGACGTCCTCGTCGGTGAACTTGATGTCCGGGCCGGATTCCTTGGGGCTCAGGGGCTTCTCCTCGAGCAGCACGAGGGCGGTGACCATCTTCGTGATGCTCGCGATCGGCATCGGCTCCTGGTCGCCGGTGGATCCGAGCAGCCCCGGGTAGCCGACCGCGCCGATGGAGCCCGCCCCGTTATCCGGCCAGTCCAGTTCGGCGGCCGGCTGGGTCAGTGCCGCCGGTTCGATCAGCTCGACGGCCGCGGCCGGAGCCGGCGCCAGCCCCGTGCCCGCCAGATAGCCGACACCGCCCAGGGTGACAATCAGTGCCGCCGCAAAGGCAACCCGACGGCGGAGGAACATTTGGCGTCGGGTCAGTGGCATTCGTCGACTCTACCAAGCGCCCGCGGTCAGACACGCAGTGCGTACAGAGCGACGGCGCTGGCCGAGGCGACATTGAGCGAGTCGACGCCGTGGAGCATGGGGATCGTCACGACGGTGTCGGCGGCCGCGAGAGCCTGGGTGCTGAGACCGTCGCCCTCGGCGCCGAGGATCAGGGCCAGCCGTTCCGGAGTGTTCCCGGCGAACTGTTCGAGGCTGACGGCGTCGTCGGCCAGAGCCAGGGCCGCCAGGTGGAAACCGGCGTCGTGCAGCAGCGGGGCCGCCTCGCTCCACTCCGGCAGCCGGGTCCACGGAACCTGCAGCACCGTGCCCATGCTCACCCGCACGCTGCGGCGGTAGAGCGGGTCGGCGCAGCGGGGCGTGATCAGCACGGCGTCCGCGCCGAGGCCGGCGACCGAGCGGAAGATGGCGCCGACGTTGGTGTGGTCCACGATGTCCTCGAGGATCACGATGCGCCGCGCGTCCCGGATCACCTCGTGCACCGGAGCCAGATCCGGGCGGTGCATCGCCGCCAGCGCACCGCGGTGCAGGTTGTAACCGGTGAGGCGCTCGAGAACGGATGCCGCGCCGACGTACACGGGGACGTCCGGCCAGTCCGCCAGCAGCGGCAGCACGTCGGGCAGCCACTGCTCCTGCAGCAGCACCGACCGGGGGCGGTGACCGGCCGCGAGGGCACGGGTGATGACCTTGCTCGACTCGGCGATGTAGAGGCCGCCCGCGGGTTCGGAGACACGGCGGAGCGCGACATCCGTCAATCGCGAGTAGTCGGCGAGACCGGGCAGGTCAAGGTTTTCAATGGGGACGATCTGCACAGCGGGGGGCGCCTTTCACCGGGATGATCTGACCAGCCTGCCAGTTCCGTCACCAAGTCGAAAACCGGCGAGTTTAGACTCGGTGTACAGAGGATGGAGCTCCATGACCACCGACACGCTTCCGGTCGCGTCCGGCGCCCCTGCCGCCGCGCTGGACGCCGTGGCCGAGGTGCTCCGGGGTCGCCACACCGCGGTGCTCACCGGGGCCGGCCTGAGCACCGATTCCGGCATTCCCGACTACCGCGGGAAGGGCGCCCCGGTGCGCACCCCGATGAACTTCCAGACCTTCCTCGGCGACGAACGGGCGCGCAAACGCTACTGGGCCGGCAGCCACCTCGGCTGGCACCGGTTCCGCGCCGCGGAACCCAACCTCGGGCACCGGTCCCTCGCCCGACTGGAGCGCAGCGGTTTGATCAGCGGGGTCATCACGCAGAATGTGGACGGCCTGCACACCCGGGCGGGGTCGCGGCACGTCGTGGACCTGCACGGGTCACTGGACCTCGTGGTCTGCCTGGACTGCGGCCAGGCGTTCGGGCGCGACAGTGTCGCCGCCCGCCTCGAAGCGGCCAACCCGACCCTGCTGACACCGGATGACGTGCGCACCGCCCCCGACGGCGATGCGGAGGTTGCCGACATCGACGGTTTCACCATCCCCGACTGCACGGTCTGCGGCGGCCTGCTCAAGCCCAACGTGGTCTTCTTCGGCGAGCTGGTACCGACGGTGAAGTTCACGGAGGCCACGGCGCTCGTGTCCGGTGCCGAGGCCCTGATCATCGCCGGCTCATCCCTGTTCGTGAACTCGGGCATCCGTCTGCTGGAACAGGCCCGGCGCCGCAAACTGCCGATCGTGGTCATCAACCGCGGGGAGACCAAGGGTGACGGGCGGGCCCTGATTAAACTGGAAGCGGGCACGTCGGAATCGCTGGCGGGGCTGGCCGACCGCCTGGCCGGCGCACCGGAGTGACGACAGACCCGGACGAATTGAACATCCCCGGCGAAAACGGAAACGGCAGATGACCAGACTCTCGATCGTGCGGCACGGACAGACCGAGTGGAACCTGCACACCCGCATCCAGGGCAGCACGGACATCCCCCTCAATTCGACCGGACGGGCGCAGGCCGCCGAGGCCGCCCTCCGGTTGCGCTCCCGGAGCTGGGACACGATCGTCACGAGTCCGCTCGACCGTGCCCACGAGACGGCCCGGATCATCGCCGGCGAGCTCGGTCTGCCGAGCCCGGAGGTCATCCCGGAGCTGACCGAACGGCATCACGGCCGGATCGAGGGGCTCACGTTCACCGAACGACAGCTCCGCTTTCCCGACGGCGTGCCCGTTCCCGGCCTCGAGACGCGTCAGGAGGTGCTCGACCGGGTGCTGCCGGCCTTCGGCCTGCTGGCCGCCGCGCGCCCCGACCAGTCGGTGCTGGTCGTCTGCCACGGCGGGGTGATCGGTACCCTGCTCCGCCACAGCACGGCCGGGGAACGGCCGCGCCACAACGAGCTCATCGCGAACGGCTCGGTGCACGACTTCGTCTGGCGGGACGGCCGGCTCGAGTTGACGCACTTCGACGTCACCCTGCGCGGCCGGGCCGAGAACACGCACTACACCGGCTGAACCGGTTCCTCCGCGCCGATGCCGGCGTCCCTCCGGGTCTCGGGCTCGGGCTTCGTCTCGGGCTTCGTCTCGGGCTTCGTCTCGGTGAGCAACTCCAGGAGCCGCCGGGCCGAATCGCGCCAGGTGAAACGTTCCGCCTCGTCGACGGCGGCCGCGGAATGGGCCGCCCACTCCCCCGCGCCCAGCCGCCGCACGGCCGCCACGAGCGCGTCGGTGCTGGTCGGGTCGAAGTAGAGCGCCGCGTCACCGCCGATCTCGCGGAAGATCGGGATATCGCTCACCACAACGGGAATCCCGAGGCTCATCGCCTCGACGAGCGGGATGCCGAAGCCCTCATCCAGGGACGCCGTCACCAGCGCGGTCGCCGATCTCAGCACCCGCACGTACTCCTCGTCGGTGACGCCGTTGTGGAACACGAGCGTCGCCTGCGGCGCCAGCGCGGAGAGTCGCTCCCGTTCCTGGTCGCTCACCCGGCTCATCAGATGGAGTTCGTGACCCGGCAGCTCCGCGGCGGCGCGGACGAGGGTGTCCACGTTCTTGTACGGCATGAAGGAGCCCATGTAGACCAGGCGACCCGTTTCCGCGGCGGGACGACCGGCGGGCGACGCCGACAGCGCTGGCGCCGACAGCGTTGGCGCCGACAGCGTATCGGGGGCGTTGTGGATGACCGTGACCGGCCTCCGCGTCAGACGGTTGTCCAGGATCAGGCGCCGGGTGGTCTCGGAGACGGTGACGACCCCGTCGGCCCGGTTCAGGAGCATCCGTTGCGGCCACCACGACAGGTGGTACAGCCGCCACGTGATGCGCAGCGGGGCGGGCAGGTCGCGCGGTGGGGTGCGATTGCGGTAGTAGATCAGGTCGTGCACGGTCAGGAGCAGCCGGTAGCGCCGCCCCCAGGATCCCATCGTCTGCATCGGGCTGAACACGACGTCGGGCCGCAGCTGGTTGATCTGGCGGGCGATGAACGGTTCCCGGATGCTGGTGGGGGCGCTCACGAGCTGCCAGGGCAGATCCGGGAGCAGGTCGAGTTGCCGGTGGTCGCTGATCAGCATGGTGACCGGGTGGAGCTTGCCCAGCTCCGTGACCAGGCCGGCGGTGTACCGGCTGATGCCGTCGTGGCGGTCGAATCGGGTGTAGCGGCAGTCGAAAACGATTCTCATTTCGGCTCCTGTTCGCCGAGGAAGCGGCGCAGGGCGTCGGCCGCCTGCGCCGGCACCTCGTAGTGGATCAGGTGGCCCACGTCGGGGATCACCTGCAGGGTCGCCTCGGGGAAGAGCTTCTGGAGACGGTGCTGGGCGGCGACCGGGGTGATGTCGTCTTTCTCCGCCGCGATCAGCAGCGTGCGCTGCGGGATGCGGCCGGCGAACACGCTGACGTCGGAGCCCACCGACGCGGTGAAGGCCTCCAGCACGACCCGGCGGTCCGCGAAGGCGGAGAAGTAGCGGTCGTGCTGGTTGTGGATCCAGCGGCGCAGTCCGGGATCCCCCGTCTTCGCCATGGTCACGCTCATCACCCGCACGATGACGCGGTTGCGCAGCAGGGCGAAGCCGAGCCGCTCGGGCAGACGGGCGGCCGCCCAGTAGTAGAACACGGCCAGTCGGGTGAGGATGCCGCGCGGTCCGGCGAGGGCGGGCGCGGCGATGGGGTTCACCAGGACCACATCGTCGGCGTGCAGGCCGCCCGCGACGGAGGCGGCGACGACGATCGACCCGAACGAGTGCCCGAGCACCACCACGCGCCCGGCCAGCCCCAGGGCCGCCACGAACCCCGCCAGCCACCGGCCGTAGCCCGCGATGTCGTGCCGGCCGGTGAGGAGTGCCTCGGACTCGCCGAAACCGGGGAGATCCGGCGAGATCATCCGGAATCCGGGGAGCTGGGCGACCACAGGCTCCAGGCCATGGTGGTCGCCGCGGAATCCGTGCACCATCACGATGGTGGTGTGCGCGGCCGGATCGCCGTACTCCCAATACCGGGTTACGCTGCCCAGCACCGGGACGTCCTCGACCCGGACAGGGATCTGGGCGAGCTGGGCGTCGTAGGGCGAAGGAACATTCATCATCCCAAGTTTAGGGCGGCCGGCCGTTGTCAGCTCGACGCCCCTCGGGCCGGAAGGAACGTAATGAGCTTCACCGCCCCCATCAAGCTTCCCGGTCTGACCCTCGACCCGCGCTGGTACCGGCGCGCTGTGTTCTACGAGGTGATGGTGCGCTCCTTCGTCGACAGCAACGGCGACGGGACCGGAGACCTCGCCGGCCTCATCTCCAGACTCGACTACCTGCAGTGGCTCGGCATCGATGCGCTCTGGATTCCGCCGTTCTTCACGTCGCCGCTCAAGGACGGCGGTTACGACGTCACCGATTACCGGTCGATCCTGCCCGAGTTCGGCACCCTGGATGAGTTCAAGGAGTTGGTGACCAAGGCGCACGAACGCAATATGCGCATCATCGTCGATCTGCCGTTGAACCACACCTCGGACCAGCACGACTGGTTCCAGCAGTCCCGGGAGCACCCCGAGGGGCCCTACGGCGACTACTACGTGTGGTGCGACACGAACGAGAAGTACCCGGACATCCGCATCATCTTCACCGACACGGAGGACTCGAACTGGGCCTTCGACTCCGAACGGCGGCAGTTCTACTTCCACCGGTTCTTCTCGCACCAACCGGACCTCAACTACGACAATCCGAAGGTGCACGAGGCCATTTTCGAGGTCATGAGATTCTGGCTGGACCTGGGCGTCGACGGTTTCCGGCTCGATGCCGTGCCCTACCTGTACGAATCCGATGAGGGCAACGGCGAGGGCGAGCCGCCCACCCACGAGTTCGTCAGGCGGCTGCGCTCGATGGTGGACCGGGACTACCCCGGCCGGGTCCTGATCGCCGAGGCGAACCAGTGGCCCCGTGAGGTGGCGGCCTACTTCGGCTCCGAATCCGAACCCGAGTGCCACATGGCGTTCGACTTCCCGGTCATGCCCCGCGTCTTCTACTCCCTGCGCTCCCAACGGGCCGACGAGCTCGTGCGGGTGCTCTCGGAGACGACCGACATTCCCGAGGCCGCCGGCTGGGGCGTCTTCCTGCGCAACCATGACGAGCTGACCCTCGAGATGGTGAGCGAGGAGTACCGCCAGGCGATGTACGGCTGGTACGCGTACGACCCCCGGATGCGCGCGAACATCGGAATCCGTCGCCGGCTCGCCCCTCTGCTGGACAATTCGCGGGCCGAACTGGAACTCGCCAACGCCCTGCTCTTCGCGCTGCCCGGCAGCCCCTTCCTCTACTACGGGGACGAGATCGGCATGGGCGACAACATCTGGCTTCCCGACCGGGACAGTTCCCGCACCCCCATGCAGTGGACGCCGGACCGGAACGCCGGATTCTCGGCCGCGGACCCCGGAAAGCTGTTTCTGCCGGTCGTGCAGTCCCTGGTCTTCCATTACACCCAGACGAATGTGGAGTCGCACCTGGCCCAGTCCAGTTCGTTGCTGCACTGGGTGCGCAACGTCATCCACGTGCGCAAGAACCATCCGACCTTCGGGCTCGGCTCCCTGCGGGTTCTGACGACGGACCACGAATCGGTGCTCGCCTTCACCCGTGAATACGCCGGTTCGGGTACGAGTTTCGGCGATCAGCCGGAGACCGTCCTGTGCGTCTTCAGCTTCTCCCACAACCCGGTCGCCTTCCGGATCGAAGAACCGTCCCTGGCCGGCCTGCGCCTGTACGACGTCTTCGGCGGTTCGGTGTTCCCCAGCTTCGACACGGAGGGCGGGCTGACCCTGACCCTGGGGGCGCAGAGCTTCTACTGGCTGCACTGCGGCTGACCGTGCCCACCGGGCCGGGTCCGGGGGTGCCCGGGGATGACGGTGGTCGGCCCTAGGCTTTCCCCATGAGCAATTGGAGTGACACCCTCGCCGTTTTCGACCTCGAGACGACCGGCATCGACGTGGAGACGAGCCGCATCGTATCGGCCACCGTCGCGATCATCGATGTGACCGGGGAGGTGCTTGAGCGCGTGGACTGGCTCCTCGATCCCGGCATCGAGATCCCGGCCCAGGCCACCAACGTGCACGGCATCACAACCGAGCACGCCGCCGAGAATGGCCGGGCCGCCGCCGACGGGGTGGCCGAGATCGTCGCGACGATCCGGGAGCACCTCGCCCGGGGTCTGCCGCTGGTGGCCTACAACGCCCCCTACGACCTGACCCTGCTCAACCGCGAATCGATCCGCTACGGGGTTGCTCCGCTGGTGTCGCCGTCACCGGTGGTCGACCCGCTGGTCATCGACAAGGCCGTCGACCGCTCCCGCAAGGGCAAGCGCACCCTTGAAGTGACCAGTGCGTTCTACGGCGTGCGCCTCGACGACGCGCACGACTCCGGCGCGGATGCGATCGCGGCCGGCCGGGTCGCCCAGGCCATCGCCCGGGCCCATGTGAAGGCCCTGCCGCTCACCGTCAGCGAACTGCACGATCTCCAGGCGCAGTGGTCCCTCCAGCAGGCGGAGAGTTTCCAGGCCTACATGCGCCGCGAACGCGACCCGGAATTCGTCGCCGCCGGCGGCTGGCCGGAGCGCTGAGCCGGCACCACCCGCACGGCACGTCGCCACCCCGCACGTCGACACCCCAGATCAACACGAAAGGGCGGCCAGCCGAAGCTGGTCGCCCTTTCGTCGTACAGGATGCTGCGGGGTGCGGCGGTCTTACTTGCCGAAGCCCTTGTAACGCGAGTTGAACTTCTCGACGCGGCCGGCGGAGTCCATGATCCGCTGCTTGCCGGTGTAGAACGGGTGCGATTCCGACGAGATTTCAACGTCGATGACCGGGTACGTGGTTCCGTCGGTCCACTCGATGGTC
>DATISQ010000026.1:0-6499 GCA_035581905.1 Cryobacterium sp. | reverse complement strand
CGGGAGCGTTCGGAGGCCGGGGCGCCGGGTCTCGACAGGCTCGACCCGCGTCGGGGGAACCTCCGGACGAGCCGGCGCCGGGTCTCGACAGGCTCGACCAGCGGGATGGGAACGTTCAGAGGTCGGGTCGCCGGGTCTCGGCGGGCTCGACCAGCGTCGTGGGAACCTTTGGAGGGAAGGGTCGCCGGGTCTCGGGGAGGAGGCTACCGGACCTCGGTCGGCCAGTCGGTCACACGGGCCAGGGCCGCCTGCAAGGACAGCGCGGAGTCTCGGGCCTGATCGGCGCCGTGGGGGTTGTAGACATCGATCGCGAGCGGCGGGGCCTCACCGAACTTGGGGATCTCCACCTCGACGCGGCCGCCGTCGACGAGTGGCACGAACGGATGCGCCGTCCCGGCCGCCTGCACGGTCGACCCGGCCGCCTCCGCGATCAGGCGGAGCGCATCGGGCTTGGTGACATGTGCCTGCGCCACGATCGTTACCGAGTAGTTCATCGAACTCCTTCACTGCGGCGAACACCGCTCGGAACACTTCTACCGAAGCAGGCTACGGCATCCGTGCGCCCCGCACCGGGCCGGGCCGCGCGCACGGCGCAGGGGCTCAGCCGAACTCCTCGACCTCGCTGGAGAGCCGGAGTACCGTGGCACCGTCTGCTCACTTCCGCACCCACACGCCCAGAGAAGCCGGAGCCCCTATGTCGTCGCTCACCAACTACGGTCAGGCCATCGCCTCGACGACCGTCGCGCTCCAACGGCTGCTTACCTCCCCGCCGATCGGGCTCCAGGTCACGGCCTACGCGCTCCACGCCCCGCGCACCGGGGTCACCGGTCCCTCCGTCAACCTGTTCCTCTACTACGACAGCCTGATCAGCTATCGCGAGGAGACCCAGCGGGGACCCAGCCGCGTGATCGCCGAGCTGCACTACCTGGTCAGCGCTTTCCCCGGCGACGATCTCGACTCGGAGGCCGGCAGCCACCGGGCCTTCGGCGCCGCGCGCGCCGCCATCGAACGACACCCCGTGATGAACGTCCCGATCGGCACGGCGGACACCCTGCAGGTGTGGCTCTCACCGTCGCCGCTGACCAACGAGGTACTGACATCCCTCTGGCTGGCGTCCAATGCGCCGATGCGGCTGTCCTTTGCCGTGATGGCTTCGTTCACCCTGGACGCAGCCGAGCGCTCGGCGGTGGTCGGCACCGTCCGCGATGTCGTGAAGCTGGCCGGGGCGGGGGCGCTCGCCGTGTTCACGGGAGCGGATGCCGCGGCGAAGGCCAAGGCCGCGGCATCCGTCGCCAGCGAACTGGGCAAGCCTCTCGTGACGGTGCCCCTGCTCGAGGTCGTGGGGGTCGGTATCGCCGAAACCGAAGACAACCTCGGCCGCATCTTCGAACAGGCCGAGCACCGCGGCGCCGTGCTGATGATCGCCGATTCCGACCGGCTGTTCGGGGTGCGCCCGGAGGAGCTCGATGTCGACGACCCCTACGCCGGGGTGGACATCGGATCCGTTCTGGACCTGCTGGGCCAGTCGCCGAGCGTCGTGATCATTGAATTGACTCATCTGGCCGGGGACGAGCTGGCGGACCGGACTCGGGTCGAAGTGCGCTTTCCCGAGCACGACTCGCCGCCGTCCACCGGGGATTGAGCACGTCCAGCAGGAGCAGAACGAGGACCAGCTCGAGCAGGCCGCAGCCGAAGTACACGGCCTGCAGGAAGCTGAACGGGATGATCACCATCTGCACGAAAACCCAGATCAGCAGCCCGCACCCGGCCACGGACGCCGCCGCCGCCGCGGCGCGGTGCCACCGCCACAGGAGCAGGAAAGCGACGAGGTGCGTTCCTCCGACGACCCCGAACAGGATGAGCCCGGGCAGCAGGTAGGAATCGAACGGGGTTCCCTCGAGCAGGGCTGCGGGCGGCGTGATGCCGAGTGAGCCGAGGTTCGGCCCGAACATCAGGGCCAGGCCTCCTGCCCAGGACGTGAGTGTCAGGAGCGCCTGCAGCACCAGGAGCGGGATGCGCCAGATCATGATGGGCCTCGATTCTGTCGGGTCATCTCGGTGGGGTCTTCTTTCTCGGGTCGTCGGGAAACCTGTGCGACCAGTAGACACCGTTCGTCCGCAACCGCCTACGCTGACTGGATGCCGTCTTTCCGGATCACCCTGATCATCGGGGCCGTCCATCCGGGCGTAGCCCCGCATTCCGTGCTGCCGCATCTGGCGGCCGCCGCGGCCCAGTTGACGACCGTGGAGGCATCCGACCTCGCCGTCGTCGCCGGTTCTCCGCGCGCGATCGTAAGGTTCACGGCAGATGACGCCGCGATGGCCCTCCAGGTGGGCGAGCACGTGCTCGCCGCGGCCCGCACCGAGGTGGAGCCGGTGTCGTGGCAGGTGACCGAGCGGGTCAGGGCGCGCTGGTACCCGGTGCGGTGACCGGAAGCATCCCGTCGGACGCCCGGCGCTGTTCCGGCCGGGCCGGTGCGATGATGGTCGGTCGGTGACCGAGCTCCGACACGTCGTCCGAAGCGCCGAGAACCTGGCAGCGCTCCGTGCCCCGGTGCCACCAGAGCGATGCCGTCCAAGCGCAGAGCAGGGCGTCGATCAGGTCTTCACGGTGCTTGTAGGGTCGGTCGACCAGCGGTGAATGCTCCGTCACCAGGGCGGCGGAGACGGGATGGGAATTCAGGTCGAGCGGCGGCGTAGCGCGAGTGAGCCGCCCGATCCGTTGGATGAGGTCGTCGCAGACCACGGCCCGCGCCGCCCGGCGCTCGTCCGGCGGAAGTGACGTGCCCATCCGCTTGTAGCGGGGTCGCTTGTCGAGGTAGCCGAACTCAGCCGCGCCCACGAGTGTCGTGTAGGGATAGCACTCGAAGAAACGAGGGGTCGCCGGATCGATCGGAGCGAGGCCGTCGGTGTAGGTCCAGCCGGATGCCTCCAGTCGGCGGCGGATCGCCACCCCGCCGGCCCACGGGCGGCCCAGGTTCGAGGCATTCGCGGAGACGTGCCAGCTGCCGTAGCGGCTACCGGTTTCGCGCTCGCACAGGCGCATGCCGGTGGGGTTGTCGACAACCAGGGGTGCGTCGACCGCCAGCACGGCGCCGGGCTCCCAGAGGGAGTCGATCCAGGCCATCACGGCATCCGTGCCGCGGGCCCAGCCGGCATCGATCACCCGGCCGTTCTCGTCGATGCAGGCCAGGCCGGACTCATTGGCCGGTTTCGTCGCGCTGCCTTCGGCCCAGGCCAGGTCAACTCCGAGGAATCGCGTCATGGGTCAGGGATGGCACAGGCAGAGGTCAGATCAGGCCGCGAAGCAGTTCTTCCACGCTGACGCCGAGCCGGGTGGCGCGCTCGGTCAGGCGGGTGTGCTCGTCAGGGGAGAGTTCCAGAGACACGGTATGCGAGGTGGCCGGCCCGTCGAAATCGAACAGTTCCGGATGCGCCGGGCCGGCCGGGAGCTTCGGGGCGACGGGCGTCGACGTGACGGCCCGTGCCTTCGTGGCCGGAGCGGTCAGCGCGGGCCGGCGGGGTGCCGGGGCGTCGCCCTCCCGCACCCAGCCGGGGCCGGCGTTGATCGGCGCGTTCCGCTGGAACGCCTCCGACACGGCCCGGGCCCGGCTGTCCGCGGCCTCATTGAGCGGGTGGTTCGCGTGACCCTTCACCCATTCGAACCGGTAGCGGCGTCCGGCCAGAGCCTCGTCGAGCTCCTGGAGCAGGTCCAGATTCATCACGGGCTTACCATCCGCCTTGCGCCAGCCTTTGGCCTTCCAGCCGCGCATCCACTTGGTGATGGAGTTGATCACATACTGGCTGTCGCACAGCACGAGCAGATCATCGTCGAGGTGGGCGGTGGCCCGGAACAATTCCAGCACGGCCTTCAGCTCGCCCTGGTTGTTCGTGGCGTGCTTCCAGCCGCCGGCCGCCCAGCAGGAATCGTTGACGAACCAGGCCCATCCGGCGGGGCCGGGATTGCCGAGGGCCGAACCGTCGGCGGCGGCGATGATCGTCATACAGTGGGCCTTTCCTGGGGTCCCGCTGATTCAGGACCTGTCTAGTCTGCCACCGAGCACCGGCCGCTCGAGTATCAGCCGCTGATGCAGGCGCCGGATGAGACCGGGGCGCTGAGCGAGGCCGCCTGCTCCGCGACGGGGTCGACCTCCTCCATGGCGAGGGCGTAGCCGAGGTTGTCGGTGATCGTCGACTTCGCGAAGATGACGCCGGCCACGACGCCGGCCTCGCTGAACAGCGGCCCACCGGATTCGCCGTGGTCCACATCGGCGGCCAGCGAGTAAATCTGCCGGGGCGTGGGGTCCTGCCCGTAGATGTCGGCCACCAGGGCGGAGTCCACGGAGACGACCTCGGCCGGCGCCGATTCGAACGGCCCGCCGAAGGGATAGCCGCTGCTCACCGCGAGGCTGCCCGGCGCGAGATTGTCGCCGAGCGGGAGCGGGGGAGCCTCGAGCCCCGACACCGCGATCACGGCGAGGTCCACGACCGGGTCGAAGTAGACGACCTGACCCGTGCGGGAGCTGCCGTCGGGAGTGACGACGACGGGTTCCGAGACCCCGGCGACGACGTGGGCATTGGTGAGAACCCGCTCGGACGCGATCACGAAACCGCTGCCGGACTGGTTCTGCCCGCAGGAGTAGGCGGTGCCGTTGATCTTCAGCACCGATGCGCTCGTCGCGCGCAGGGCTTCGCTGTCGGTGCCCACACTCGGGATGACCGGGGTCTCGCCGTTGAAGGCCTCCACGACGCGCGGGATGCCCTCGGTCACCACGATGGAGCGCAGCTGGGCCAGGAAACTCTTCACCGGGTCCGGGGTCAGGGAATCGATCGATCGGATCACGCCGGACGAGCTCACCGCCGGCGACACCACGGGGACCCCGAGGGCGCCGATGCTGAAAGCGATCATCGAGGCGACCAGGGCGGTCACCGTGACCGCTGCGCCGGCGCCGAGCACCCGATCGACGACCCGGAGTTTGTTGCGGGTGCCCTGGGGGGTCAGGAGCCGGCCGATGGAGCGGCCGAGCGAGAGACCGCCGATCAGCAGAACAGCGGCGGCCGCGAGGGACGCGGCCGTGCGCCACTCCGCGGCGGGAACCCAGGTGCCCACGAGCGGGACCAGGAAGTAGGCGGCGACGGCACCCGCCGCGAGCCCGGCGATTCCGCTGATGCTGCCGATGAGGCCGCTGCGGTATCCGGAGATGAGATAGCCGAACAGCACGATGAGCAGCACCACATCCAGAAAGGTTGAAAATGTCATCCGTGAACCTCGTTCTGTTGTCGGTGTCGTGCGCTTGCCCACCGGCCGCATCCGTCTGAATCCAGAGTACGTGGCCAGTCCTCCCCAGAATGTGAATCCGCCGTGCCGGACCCCGACCCTGACCGGCTCGGGAGAGGGCGGCGGTTCCGGCAAGGGTTGACTCATGAACAGGACAATCGTCAAGACCAGGGAAGCGCACGACTTCCTCGCGCTCGTGCCGCAGCTCGTCGGGTTCCTGCCGGAGAGCAGCCTGGTGCTCGTTGCCTTCCGCGGCAACCGCACCTGCGGGGCCATGCGGTTCAACCTGCCCGACCCGGGGGCACCGCAGAAGGTGCTGAAGCGCATCGCCACCACGCTCGTTGGAACCATCTGCAAGATCCCGGATGTCGACGCTCTGGTGCCCGTGGTGTACAGCGACGAGACCATCGCGGGCGTGGTCGGCCTGCCGCAGGAGCGCTTCGTGGACGCGCTGTGCGCGCGGGGCCGGCTCTCCGGTTTTCTGCTGCGCGATGCCCTGTGTGTGGCCGCCGACGGGTGGGGTTCGTACTTCGATCCGGGCTGCCCGGCCGGCGGGCATCCGCTGCGCGATATCGCCGCCTCCGACGTGCACCAGGCCATCCCCGACTCGGTTCGCCGCGACCTCGCGACGCTGCAAAGCCGCGCGGACCTTCCGCGAGTGGATCCGTCGATGAAGGAGCGACTCAGCCGTCGGCTGGCGCGCTATCAACGTCTGGGCGCCGAGGCCGGCACGGTGCCGGAGCTGCTCGAACTGGCCGGTGACATCCTCGACCCCGTTGTGGCCGCGGAGGCCGCGCTCCACTTCGACGTGCAGAATTTGGGGCTCGACGACGCGGCCGCGCTACTGTTCCTGGTGCAGGGGCCGGCCTGCCGGGACCAGATGATGCTGCAGTTCGCCTTCGGTGAGACGGTCGGCCGCACCACGCACGCCCTCAACCTGCGGTACGCCGTGCTGCAGCGGGCCACGGGGCGCAGCCTGGACGACATCATCGGCGAGGAGCCGTCCGAGGGCCCGGGCAGCCCGGAATCCCGGGCCACGAGCGACCTCTTGCTCGGCCTCTGCCGGGAGCGCCCCGACCCCGACCGGATCGAGCAGGCGATCCGGCTACTGAAGGTGCTGGTCGCACTGGCGCCACGGAGGGCCAGGCCGGCGCCGCTGTGCATGCTGGCCTGGCTGTCCTGGGCGATGGGGCGCGGGTCGGTCGCCGGGATCTTCGTCGAC
>DATISQ010000025.1:0-4942 GCA_035581905.1 Cryobacterium sp. | reverse complement strand
CGTCATCGTGCAGCGGGCCTACTTCAAGGTGACCCGCGGCCGGCGCATCTTCCTGATGAGCCCGATCCACCACCACTTCGAGCTCAAGGGCTGGGCCGAGGTCACCGTGGTGGTGCGCTTCTGGATCATCGGCGGGCTGCTCGTGGCCGCCGGCGTCGGCACCTTCTACCTCGAATGGCTGGCCAGCTAGTGGCCGGACGCCACGCCGGCGAACCCGGCTCCGTTCCGTCTGACGCCCGGCGCCTCGACGGCCTGACCAGCTGGCACGCCGACTGGTCCGGCCTGCGCGCGGCCGTGCTCGGCCTGGGCGTCACCGGTTTCGCGGCCGCCGACACCCTCGCCGAACTGGGGGCCGATGTGCTCGTCGTAGCGGGGGACGCCCCCGCCGACACCGTCCGCCTGCTCGACGTGATCGGAGCCGGACTGGTGCAGGCCGCGCCGGGCATCGTGCCGGACGAACTGATCCGGCATCGGCCGGAGGTTCTGATCGCCTCGCCCGGCTACCACCCCGACCACGCCCTGCTGGTCTGGGCCGCTGAGGCCGGGGTGCCGGTCTGGGGCGACATCGAACTGGCCTGGCGACTGCGCGACAAGGTCGGCCCCGCGGCCGAATGGATCCTCGTCACCGGCACCAACGGCAAGACCACCACCGTGCAGCTGACGGCCACCATGCTGGCCGCCGCCGGCCTGCGCGTCGCCCCGTGCGGCAACATCGGCGTGCCCGTTCTCGACGCCGTGCGCGACCCGCAGGGCTGGGACGTGCTCGTCGTCGAGCTCTCCAGCTACCAGCTGCACCACCTGCCCCGCACCGGTCCCGGCGCCCTCGTGCCGTTCTCCAGCGTCTGCCTCAACATCGCCGACGACCACCTCGACTGGCACGGTTCCGCGGAGGCGTACCGTGACGCCAAAGCGACCGTCTACGCCAACACCCAGGTGGCCTGCGTGTACAACAAGGCGGATGCCGCGACCATGCAGATGGTCGAGGACGCCGATGTGCAGGAGGACGCCCGGGCGATCGGCTTCGGGCTCGGCGTGCCCGGCCCCAGCGACTTCGGCATCGTCGAGGGCATCCTCTGCGACCGCGCGTTCCACGAGGACCGGTTCGAGACCGCGATCGAGATCACGACCGCGCCGGAACTCCGGGCGCGCGGGCTCAGCGCCCCGCACCTGCTCGCCGACATCCTCGCCGCCAGCGCCCTCGCCCGGTCGTTCGGCGTGGCGCCCGACGTCATCCACGACGCCCTCGAGGGCTTCCGACTCGACCCGCACCGCATCGAGATCGTGGCCGAGTCCGCCGGTATCCGCTGGATCGACGACTCGAAGGCCACCAACCCGCATGCGGCGGATGCCTCGCTCACGGCCTTCGAGAACGTCGTCTGGCTGGTCGGCGGCCTGCTCAAGGGCGTGGACGTCGACGAGCTGGTGGCCCGGCACGTCGGCCACCTGCGCGCGGCCGTGATCATCGGCGTCGACCGCTCCGTGCTGCGGGACGCATTCGCGCGACACGCGCCGGAGCTGGCGGTGTTCGAGATCGACGCCGACGTCACTGGTGAGGTGATGCCGGGCGCGGTCCGGCTTGCGGCCGGTCTCGCCGAAACCGGCGATGTGGTGTTGCTGGCCCCGGCCGCGGCATCCATGGACCAGTTCACCGACTACGCCCAGCGGGGCCGGTTGTTTGCGGAAGCCGTACGGGCGCACCTGGGAGGTGAGGCGGATGAAGACTCCGCCCAGGCCCCCGGCGCCTAAGCAGGCCGAGCCCGTCACCTCCGCCCGGTCCGAGGCTGCGGCCCCGGTCGCGTCCGCCCGGATTCATTTCGGCCGGGTGTTCAAGGCCGAGTCCGCGAGCTATTTCCTGCTGCTCGGCACGACCCTGTTCCTCGTCGTGTTCGGCCTCGTCATGGTGCTGTCCTCCTCCTCGGTCGACTCCTACCTGGAGAACGCCGGCTTCTTCGGCACCGTGCTGCGCCAGGGCGGCTTCGCGTTGATCGGCGTTCCCGTGATGCTGATGATCAGTCATCTGCCGCTGAAGTTCTGGCGGCGGGTGGCCTGGCCGATGCTCATCATTGCCTGCTTCCTGCAGGGCCTGGTCGTGTTCACGCCGCTGGGGTACGAGATCGCCGGCAACACCAACTGGCTGTCGATCGGCGGAATCCAGTTCCAGCCCTCCGAAGCCGTCAAACTCGCCCTCGTGGTCTGGCTGGGCATGATCCTGGCGCAGAAAGAGAACCGGCTCGACGACTGGCGCCACGTGTACATCCCGGTCTTCGGCGTCGGCGGCGGCGCCGTGATGCTCGTGCTCATCGGCGGCGACCTCGGCACCGTGCTGATCATGGCCGGGATCCTGTTCGGAGCCCTGTTCTTCGCCGGCGTCCGGCTGCGCCTCCTGGCGGTGCCCCTCGCCGCCGGGGTCGTGCTCGCGGCGCTGATGGCGCTGACGAGCTCGAACCGGATGACTCGCATCCTGAGCTTCATGGGAGCCGGCTGCGAAGAGCTGGACGGTCCCATCTCGGCCCCCTGCTGGCAGCCTCTGCACGGCACCTGGGCCCTCGCCAACGGCGGGATCTTCGGCGTCGGGCTCGGCAATTCCAAGGCGAAGTGGTCCTGGCTGCCGGCAGCCGACAACGACTACATCTTCGCCATCGTCGGCGAGGAGCTCGGGCTGATCGGGGCCATCGTCGTCCTGTTCATGTTCATCCTGCTGGCCGTCGCGTTCCTGCGCATCATGCGCACCAGCACCAGTCTGCAGGCCCGCGTCTCCACGGCCGCCGTGCTGGTCTGGCTGATCGGCCAGGCGTTCGTCAACATCGGCGTGGTCCTGGGCGTGTTCCCGGTGCTGGGCGTTCCGCTCCCGCTGGTGTCCGCGGGCGGCACCGCCCTGCTCACGACCCTCGGCGCGATCGGCGTCGTGCTTTCATTCACCCGGGGCGACCATGCGGACCAGCCGCGTCGTGCCGACACGTCAGGAGCCCAACCGTGACCACCTATCTGCTCGCCGGCGGCGGCACCGCCGGCCATGTGAACCCGCTGCTGGCCGTCGCCGACACCATCATGAGCCGGGAACCGGATGCCCGGGTCATCGTCCTCGGCACCCGGGAGGGGCTCGAGGCCCGCCTGGTACCGGCCCGCGGCTACGAGCTCGTCTTCGTTCCCCGCCTGCCGGTCCCGCGCCGGCTGAACCGACAGGCCCTGTCGTTCCTGCCGCAGCTGAACCGGGCCGTGACCGACCTGGCCGAGCTGATCCGGTCCCGGCACGTCGACGTCGTCGTCGGATTCGGCGGCTACGTCTCGACGCCCGCCTACTTCGCGGCGCGCCGGGCCGGCGTACCGATCGTCATCCACGAGGCCAATTTCCGGGCCGGGCTGGCCAACCGCCTCGGGGCCTGGTTCACCCGCCACGTCGGGGTGGCCTTCCCCGGCACCCGGATCCGCCACCCGCACGTCGTCGGGATGCCGCTGCGGCCCGAGATCGCCGAGCTCGACCGGGTGCGGGCGCGTCCCGAGGCGCTGGCCTTCTTCGGCCTCGACGCGGACCGCCCCACTCTGCTGGTCACCGGCGGATCGCTGGGCGCGCGGCGCCTGAACAACACCATTGCGGCATCGGCCGCCGGCCTGATCGCGGTCGGCTGGCAGGTGCTGCACATCACCGGCGAGAAGTCGGAGGTGACGGACCCGGGCCTCCCGCACTACCGCCTGATCTCCTACTGCGACCGGATGGACCTGGCCCTCTCCGCGGCCGACTTCGCGGTGTCGCGGGCGGGTGCGGGCACCGTCTGCGAACTGAGCGCCCTCGGCATCCCCGCCGTCTACGTGCCCTACCCCGTCGGCAACGGCGAGCAGCGCTTCAACGCGGCGGACGTCGTGCGAGCCGGGGGCGGGATCCTGGTCGATGACGCGGACTTCCTGCCGGCCTGGGTGCACGGCGAGCTCGTTCCCGTACTCACCGATCGGGAGCGCGTGCGCCGGATGGGCGTCGCCGCGGCATCCGCCGGCGGACTCGACGGCTCGGCGCGCATGACCGACTTCATCCACGCCGCCCTCGCGTAGCCGCAGCGGCTAACGTTGTTCCAGCACGAGAACGCCCACCAGCATTCGTCTCCAACTGAGAAGAGCCAACAACCGTGATCAAGCCTGATCTGAACCTCACCATTCCCCGTGACCTCGGCACGGTGCATTTCGTGGGCATCGGCGGCTCCGGGATGAGCGGGATCGCACGGCTGTTCCTCGCTGCCGGGCACACCGTGACCGGCTCGGATGTGCGCGAGTCCGACAACGTGCTCGCCCTGCGCGAGCTGGGAGCACACATCTTCATCGGCCACGCCGCCGAGAACGTCGGTGACGCCGACAGCCTCGTCGTCACGGGCGCCCTGTGGCAGGACAACCCGGAGTACGTGCTGGCGAACGAGCGCGGCCTCCCCGTGCTGCACCGCTCCCAGGCGCTCGCCTGGCTGATCGAGAAGCACCGCCTCGTCGCCGTCGCCGGCGCTCACGGTAAGACCACCTCGACCGGCATGATCGTGACCGGCCTGCTCGGCCTCGGCACGCATCCCAGCTTCGTCAACGGCGGCGTGATCGAATCACTCGGCGTGTCGGCGGCCGCGGGCACCGACGACCTTTTCGTCGTCGAAGCAGACGAGTCGGACGGCTCGTTCCTGCTGTACAACACGGCCGTCGCCCTGGTCACCAACGTCGACCCCGACCACCTCGACCACTACGGATCGCTCGAGGCGTTCGAGGCCGCGTTCGTCGAGTTCGCACAGAACGCCACGGAACTCGTGGTCATCTCCTCCGACGACGCCGGCGCGGTCAGCGTGACCGGCAAGCTTGCCGGCAAACGGGTCATCACCTTCGGCGAGGATGCCGCGGCCGACGTGCGCGTGCACTCGGTCGTCACCGACGGACCGGTGCGCTTCGGCGTGGCCTGGGCTGGGAACGACTACTTCGC
>DATISQ010000024.1:0-2264 GCA_035581905.1 Cryobacterium sp. | reverse complement strand
CGCCTGGCGGTGCACGGCCCGGGAGAGGCGCTTGCCGAAGACGTTCACGGCCACCTCGCCGCGGATCTCGGCCAGCAGGATGAAGAACAGCACCGCGAAGGTGGTGATCTTGATGCCGCCGGCGGTGCCGGCCGGGCCGCCCCCGATCAGCATCAGCACGTCCATGCCGAGCAGGCTCGCGGAATCCATCGCCCCGATGTCGATGCTGTTGAACCCGGCCGTGCGGGTCTGCACCGATTGGAAGAAGCCCACCAGGAGCTTGCTCGGCCAGTCCAGCGGCCCCAGCGTGTTCGGATTGTTCCACTCCACGCCGGTGATGTAGAGGGTGCCCGCGACCAGCAGGGTGGCCGTGCCGGCCAGCACGATGCGGGTGTTCATCGACCATTTCAGCGGGTTCCGGAGGTGCTTGCGCAGTTGCATGATCACCGGGAAGCCCAGCCCGCCGAGGATCACGGCGGCGGCGATGGGCAGGGCGATGAACGGGTCCGTCGCGTACAGAATGAGGTTGTCGCTGAACAGGGCGAACCCGGCGTTGTTGAACGAGGACACGGAGTGGAAGACGCCGAGCCAGATGGCCCGGCCGAGCGGTTCGCCGTAACCGGCCCCGAACCTGAGGGTCAGCAGCACCGCCACGATGAACTCCACGATCAGGGAGATGCGCACGACGCCGAGGACCAGCCCGCGGACATTCTCGAGTCCGAAGCTCTTGACCTCGGCGGCCGCCGTCATGCGGGACCGGAGGGACATCTTGCGGATCACGGCGAGCCCGACGACCGAGGCGAACGTCATGATCCCGAACCCGCCGACCTGGATCAGGGCCAGGATGACGGCCTGGCCGAACGGCGACCAGTACGTCTCCGTGTCGACGATGGTCAGCCCGGTCACGCAGACCGCCGACGTGGCCGTGAAGGCCGCCACCAGGAGCGACGTACCGCCGGGGCCGGGCGTCGCGATCGGGATCATCAGCAGCACTGTGCCGATCAGGATGGCGCCGGCGAATCCGGCGACCACGACCTGCGCCGGATGCAGCCGGGCACGCGGTAGGCGCGGGCCGTTTTTTCGGAGGGACAGGGATGGCACTCGCTCACTATACGGTTCGCGGCCCTCTGCCGGCTGGCCCAGGTTCGACACGGCAGACACCCCCCTTATCGGTGACTGCCGCACGAATGTGAAAACAGAGATAATCTGAGTACACCGGCGAGGGGGAACAAGGGTGAGATTCAACAGGGGTGTGCGCATGCATACGCACGCATTGCGGCCCCACGGCCGGTTGCTCGTCCAGACGGGGCTTTCCGTCCTGGCCCTTGTCGCACCCATTTCCGCCGTGCTCTTCTGGCTCAGCATCCCCAACGGCACCTGGCGGCCCGTCGCCCTCGCCCAGGTCGTGCTCCTGAGCATCTGCGCCCTCGCCTATCTCGCCTACACGCGCACCATCATCCGGGTCGACGCCGAGGGCATCTCGGAGCGCGGCTTCATGGGCATGGTCACGAACTTCTCCGCGGATGAGATCGGTAGCGTCGTGCTGCTCGACCTCTACCAGAGCGGGGCGCTCGACACGCAGCCGCAGCTCTTCGTCGTCGGAACCGACGGCCGGCTGCTGGTGCGGATGCGCGGGCAGTACTACTCACGCGGCGCCATGGACACGGTGATCGATCAGCTCGGCGTTCCCGTGGCGCGGGTGCCGGAACCGATGACCCTGCAGGATCTGAACCGGGCCCGCCCGGAACTGCTCTACTGGTTCGAGCGACGCCTCACCGGGCGCGCGGAGTAGCGCGCCGGGGTGGCGCGCCGGGGTGGCGCGCCGGGGTGGCGCGCGGCATCCGTTCGCGTGCCGTCAGCGTCGGCGTCGGGTGCCGAAGATGCCGCCAACTACACCGGTCAGGATCGATTTGGTGACGGATGACCCGAGCACCTGCTCCAGCACGCTCTTCTGGGGGCGCGCAGCCGTTCGGGTGCGTGTTCCGGGCTGCGTCTGCCGCATCAGCCGGTCGTACTCGGCCTGAGCCTTCTTCTCCGCTTTCGCCTCGCGGTCCTGTCGGGCGTCCCCCTCCTTCTCGGCGGCGGCGGCCGCCTCAGCCCGGTCAAGGGTTTCCTGCGCGGCCTGAGCGGCCCGGTTCGCCGCCTCCAGCCGGGTCGCCAGCATTTCGTGGGCGGAGTCCCGGTCGGTCGCGGTGCCGTACCGGGCGAGCAGCGGCGAGGCTGCAACGATGGTGTCGATCCGTTCCGGCGGCACCGGTGACATCGATCCCTGCGGGGCCCGCACT
>DATISQ010000023.1:0-1634 GCA_035581905.1 Cryobacterium sp. | reverse complement strand
CGGAGGCTCGAAACGGCGCTCCTCGCGGGAAAGGTTGGAGAGGGTCTCGTCGCTCACGTCTGCTCCTGGGTTCGAGATCGAGGTTGGTGGTGACTCCCGCCACACTAGGCGGGTCGTCCCCGGGGGGCGAGGCCGGCGAGGGTCGCGGGCCTCCGAGGCAGCGACGCCGGGGCGGCGTTGGCCACCCCGGCGTCGCTGATCCTGCGGTGTTCGGTCAGAGCTCGCCCTGGGCGTGCTTGGTGACCAGCTGGGTCCGGCCGGGGTAGCGGATCTCCTCGACCAGCTCCTGCATCACCGGACTCGGTTTCGGGGTGAACTGGGAGACGATGATCGTCACCGCGAAGTTGATCAGCATGCCGATCGTGCCGAAGCCGGTCTCGAGGATCCCGAAGATGCCCTCGCTGTTGCCGTAGATGTCGATCGTCCACAGCATGTAGGCCATCGTGGTGCCGAGGCCGGCGATCATGCCGGCCGTGGCGCCTATCGCCGTACAGTTCTTCCAGAAGATGCCGAGCACCAATATCGGGAAGAAGCTCGCGGCCGCCAGCCCGAAGGCCAGTGCCACGACTTGTGCCACGAATCCCGGCGGGTTGATGCCGAGGTAGCCGGCGACCACGATCGCGCCACCCATGGCGATGCGACCGACCATGAGCTGCCGGGCCTCGGTCGCCTGCGGGTTGATCTTCTTGAAGTAGACGTCGTTGGCGACCGCGCTGGAGATGACCAGCAGCAGTCCGGACGCCGTCGACAGCGCCGCGGCGAGCGCGCCCGCCGCCACCAGGCCGACGATCGGGGCCGGGAGACCACCGATCTCGGGCGAGGCCAGCACGATGATGTCGTTGTTGATCAGGATGTCGCTGTAGTTCACCGTGGTGTTCGCGCCCAGCTCGGAGATCGGCGCACCGTCGGCCTGCGTGATCAGCCCGACCTCGGACCACGTGTTGAACCACGAGGGCATGTCGCTGAGCGCGGTGCCGTTGACGTCCTGGATGATCTGCAGCTTGCTGAACGCGGCCACCGAGGGGGCGGTCGTGTAGAGCAGGGCGATGAAGAACAGCGCCCACAGCGCGGAGTACCGCGCCGCCCGCACGCTCTTGGCCGTGTAGAACCGGACGATCACGTGGGGGAGACCCGCGGTGCCGAACATCAGCGCGGCCGTGATCAGCACCATGTTCAGCATGTTGGTGCTGCCGAAGGCCGCGGTGTACTCGGGGATGCCGAGGTCTGTCTGCAGGGCGTCGAGCTCGGCCAGGATCCGGCCGAAGCCGACGTGCGGGATCGGGATGTCGGTCACCTTCGCGGAGACCGCGAACGCCGGGATGAGGTAGGCGATGATCAGCACGCTGTACTGCGTCACCTGGGTCCAGGTGATGCCCTTCATGCCGCCGAGCACGGCGTAGAAGAACACGATGGCCATACCGATGATGACGCCCGTGGTCGGGTCCACCTTGAGGAACCGGGTGAACACGAGCCCGACGCCGGCCATCTGCCCTGCGACGTAGACGAACGAGACGACGATGGCCGCGACCACCGCCACCAGGCGCGCGGTCTCGTTGTACCGGTCACCGACGAAGTCGGGGATCGTGTACTTGCCGAACTTGCGCAGGTACGGCGCGAGCAGCAGGGCCAGCAGC
>DATISQ010000022.1:0-1724 GCA_035581905.1 Cryobacterium sp. | reverse complement strand
CGGGTGACGGGGCGGTAGCCGGGCAGCTCGAGCCGCTCGGGCCAGCTGAACGTCGTCCTGGCCTGCAGGGCGTCCTTGGCGATGTCCACGAGCACGGGGCCGGGACGCCCGGTGCTGGCGACGTGGAACGCCTCGGCGATGACGTGGGGGATGTCGTCCGCGTTCGTGACGAGGTAGTTGTGCTTCGTGATCGGCATCGTGATGCCGACGATGTCGGCCTCCTGGAACGCATCGGTTCCCATCGATGTCGAGAAAACCTGTCCGGTGATGCAGAGGATGGGCACGGAGTCCATGTACGCGTCGGCGATCGCCGTGACGAGGTTGGTCGCGCCGGGTCCTGACGTCGCGATGGCAACCCCGACTCGGCCGGTCGCCGCGGCGTACCCCTCGGCCGCGTGGCCGGCACCCTGCTCGTGCCGAACGAGGATGTGGCGGATCACGTCCTGGGTCATCAGCTCGTCATACAGCGGGATGACGGCGCCGCCCGGAATGCCGAACACGTCGGTGACCCCGAGGAGCTCGAGGGTGCGGATGATCGCGCCGGAGCCGGTGAGGATCTCCGGGACGGCCTTGCCCTTACCCGCGGAAGCCGGGGCAGCGGGCGAGGGCGAGGGGACGGGCGAAGGTTCCGTGGTCATAGAAGGTCAATCCCTACTTCAATTACGGACGGTGAGCAGAAGGCCTAGCCGGTAACCGCACCGAAAGCCGCGGATTGCACGAGCTTCGTGTACTTTGCCAGGACGCCCCGGGTGTATCGCGGGGGAAGAGGAGCCCAGCCGATGCGGCGGGTGGCCAGCTCATCAGGGTCGACCAGTAGGTCAAGCGTGCGAGCTGCGATATCGACCCGTATGAGATCACCATCGCGCACGAAGGCAATGGGACCTGCGTCCACTGCTTCGGGTGCTATATGGCCGATGCACAGTCCGGTTGTGCCGCCTGAGAACCGACCATCAGTCAATAGTAGTACATCGGACCCGAGCCCTGCGCCCTTGATGGCGGCGGTGATCGAGAGCATTTCGCGCATGCCGGGGCCACCCTTCGGACCCTCGTACCGGATGACGACGACGTCACCCTTTTCGATGCGTCCTTCGGTCAGGGCGTCCATTGCCCCGCGCTCACGCTCGAACACGCGCGCCGGGCCCTCGAAGACCTGCGCGTCGAAACCGGCGGTCTTGACTACGGCGCCCTCGGGGGCGATCGTGCCCTTGAGCACGGTGATCCCGCCGCTGGCGTGAATCGGATTGTCGAGGGTGCGCAGCACGGTGCCGTCCAGCTCCGGCGGGTCGATCTCGGCGAGGTTCTCCGCCACGGTCTTGCCGGTCACGGTGAGCGCGTCCCCGTGGATGAGGCCGGCCTCGAGCAGGGCCCGCATCACGGCCGGCACGCCGCCGTGACGGTCGACGTCGTTCATGACGTACTGGCCGAACGGCTTCAGGTCGCCGATGTGCGGCACCTTGTCGCCGATGCGGTTGAAGTCGTCGAGGGTGAGCTCGACCTCGGCCTCGTTCGCGATGGCCAGCAGGTGCAGCACCACGTTGGTGGAACCGCCGAATGCCATCGCCACGGCGATCGCGTTCTCGAAGGCTTCGCGGGTCAGGATGTCCCTGGCCGTGATCCCGAGGCGCAACAGGTTGACGACGGCCTCGCCGGAGCGGCGAGCGTAGTAGTCGCGGCGGCGGTCGGCGGAGGCCGGGGAGGCGGAGCCGGGCAGGCTCATGCCGAGG
>DATISQ010000021.1:0-2629 GCA_035581905.1 Cryobacterium sp. | reverse complement strand
ATCGGGCGCACGTGGGTGTCGGTCATGAGGGAAGTCCTAGCTCAGCGCCGAATCTCGGCCCTCATTTGTTTTTACCATACTTATAGGGAAAACTATTTTCGTGCCTAACAAACCACTTGACGCCCGCACCCACCGCGTGCTCTCCGGCATCAGCCGGGTCGCCATTCTCGAGATCCTCCGCACCGCCGACGCACCGCTGGACGTGCCGGCCATCGCCGAAGTGGTGGGGCTGCACGCGAACACGGTTCGTTCCCACCTCGATCGCCTGGTCGAGGTCGGCCTGGCCACCGAGACCGTCGAGGCACGGGTGCGCCCCGGACGTCCCCGGCTGCTCTTTCGCGCCACGGAACCCGCGGCCGAGGTCCCCGAGGACTCCTATCGGCTCCTCGCCGGTCTTCTGGCCGGGGGTCTGGGCAGGAACGTTCCGGCGGGGGCGGGGGCGGCGGCGGAGGCCGGTCGGCAGTGGGGCCGGCAGCTGGCTGAGCCGGATTCCGGGCCCGGCGATGCGGTCGGGCGCATCGTGCAGATCCTCCACGGGGTCGGCTTCGAGCCTCGCCTCGGTGCTGCCGGCGCTGCCGGCGCTGCCGGTGCTGCACCGGACGACCTCGTTATCGAACTGCACCGCTGCCCGTTCCTCGATGTGGCCAGAGACCACAGCGACGTCGTCTGTGCGGTGCACCGCGGCCTGATGGAGGGTGCCCTCGAGCGCCTGGACGCACCCGGAGTCGGCGTCACCCTCGAGCCGTTCGCCCGCCCGGGCGTGTGCCTCGCCCACCTCTCCCTCCCGGCGGCGAAGCCGTGAGCGACGCGCGGCGCACGCCGCTCCGCAGCACCTGTGCAC
Source organism: Cryobacterium sp. (assembly GCA_035581905.1). GTDB lineage: Bacteria > Actinomycetota > Actinomycetes > Actinomycetales > Microbacteriaceae > Cryobacterium. The sequence goes on along the minus strand of DATISQ010000021.1, from coordinate 1,788 downwards.
AGCCGCATCCCTGCTCCACCGCCGTGCGGCACTCCATTCTCGGCCAGATCCCGATCTTCCAGGATCTCCCGGCCGACGAGCTGGCCGATTTGGGCGAACGGATGGTGTCGCTCTCCTGGGGTCCCGGAGACACGCTGTTCACCGCCGGCGAGCCGTCCGAGCACGTGTACGTGCTCGCGGCCGGCCAGGCGAAGGTGTTCCGCTCCACCTCGACCGGTCAGTCCACGAGCCTCGACTTCCTCGGCCCGGGCGACCTGCTGGGCAGCCTGACCGCGCTGGACGCGGGCCGGTACCCCGAGACGGCGGTCGCGCTGGTGACCACCTGCGCCCTGCGCCTGGAGACCGCCGCCTTCCGGCAGGTGATGCTCGCGCACCCGGCGGTGGCGTTGCGCGTGCTCGACGTCGTCGTCGACCGTCTGCACCGGGCCCGGTCGATGGAGGGCGAGCAGGCATCCGTCACCGTCACCGCGCGGGTGGCAGCCACCCTGCTGCGCCTCGCCGACGCCTTCGGCGTGCCGGGGGAGCGCGCCGGCACGACCCTGATACAGCTGCCCCTGACCCGCGCCGACCTGGCCGCCATGACCGGCACGAGCGCCGAGTCGGTGTCCCGCGCCATGAGCGGCCTGCGCCGGCACGGGTTCATCGATTCCGGGCGGCGCTGGACCGCGGTGCTCGACCGTCCCGGCCTGATTGCGGCAAAGTGACGGCCGTCATGGTTGCCGCCGCCCCGGATTCGTAACGTCGTAGTCATGACAACACACACTGCAACCCCGACCTCCACCCCGACCTCCACCCCGGCCACCGTGCACACCATCCTGCGGGCCGACGGATTCTCCTGCCCGTCCTGCGTCGCCAAGATCGAGAAGCTGATCGGCCGCCTCGACGGAGTCGCCGCGGTGACCGTGTTCTTCGCCACCGCCCGGATCGAGATCGACCACGACCCGGCCGTCGTCAGCACGGATGCCCTCATCGCCGCCGTCGGCAAGGCCGGCTACACCGCCCGCCTGGCCGCGTTCTGACCGGCGAACCCGGGGGAGTGAGATGACCATCGTGCGCCGCAACCTGATTCCCATCATCTCCGGCACGCTGATCGCCCAATCCTGGCTGCTCGGCCTCCTGCCGGTGCCGCCCATCGTCGCCGACGCGGCGATGGTGGCGGCCGCGCTCGTGGCCGGGTTCCCGATTGCGCGGACCGCCGGGCGCGCGCTGCTCGGCCGGGTCGTCGGCATCGACCTGCTCGTCACGGTCGCCTTCGCCGGCGCCATCGTGCTCGGCGAATACTGGGAGGCCGCCGCCGTGACCTTCCTGTTCGCGATCGGGCATGCCCTCGAAACGGCCACCCTCAACCGCACCCGCTCCGCGCTGACCGCGCTCGTGGCCCTGGCCCCGGACGTGGCCCTCGTGCTGCGGGACGGCGAGCAGCTCGAGGTCCCGGCCGGGTCCGTGCTGACCGGGGAGACCGTCCTGGTCAAGAACGGCGCCCGGGTACCCGTCGACGGCACCGTGCAGCAGGGCACCGGCACGCTCGACGAGGCCTCCATCACGGGCGAGTCCCTCCCGGTGGAGAAGAGCGCCGGCGACCGCGTCTTCGCCGGCACCATCTCGACCGGCGGCTTCCTGCAGGTGCAGGCCACCGAGGTCGGCGCCGCCACCACCCTGGCCCACATCGTGCACCGGGTCGAGGAGGCCCAGGAGGCCACGGCCCCGACCCAGGTCTTCATGGACCGGTTCTCGGCCTGGTATACCCCCGGCATCCTGGTGCTCGCCCTCGTGGTCGGCCTGGCGACC
>DATISQ010000020.1:0-6329 GCA_035581905.1 Cryobacterium sp. | reverse complement strand
GTTGAGGCGAACGTTGCCGTTGCTGAGTCGGTAGACCTTCAGGTATCGGTCGTCGTGGGCCTGCTTTTCGCGGGCGGCGATGCCGGCCTCGTCGAGCTGGTCGCGCATCCGCCGCGCCCGTTTGAAGACCTGGTCGGCATTCAGCGACGACACCTCAGCCAACAACGACTTCAGCGCCGCCCCGAGCTTTTCCGCGGTGACCGCGGCGTCGATCTGGCCGAGGCCGGTGCGGATCGACTCCGCGGCGTCGACGGAGAGGGTTCCGGCGGTCACGGCGCGAGCGATCGGCGCCTGCCACGGCACCTGAGCGATGAATTCGGCAACGTCGCCAGCATCCGCATCGGGCGACGAGAGCGCCGCCTCGACGCGCTTCTCCGCCGCTTCCGCATCGGCCATCATCGTGCCGACGGCGACCAGCTTGTAGGCGTCACCCTTCGAGGAGCCGGTCACCTTCTGGATCAGCGCCTCGGGCGACAGAAAGCCCTGCTGCGCAGCGAGACCGGAATGCCCCAGCTCAGGCCGCGACCGGCGGGCGATCGTGCCGGCCATCCACGCGGAACGGGTATCGAGCAGCCGGCGGGCCGCCGCGATCTGCTGCTGACCCGCCAGCACGGCGGCGTCGGGCAGTGCCTCGTAATCGGCGCTGGACGAGCCCAGGAGGGCGACGGCATCCGCTGCCTGCCTGAGGTCGTCCGCGAGCGTGATCATGTCACGAGAATAGCCTACGAAGGACGTAAAGTCGAGACTTTGTCACCTAATGTTGAAAGTTTTTAGAACATACTTTCCTTCACCACTGGGTGCGGGTGCGCTCCTGGTCGACGACCGCCTCCCGGTCGACGAGGCGGCGCAACCCGGCCAGCGGTTGGGCCATGCGGTGATTGCCCCGGATGCGTGGCTCCACCCGGTCGAGAAACGCCCAGTACCCGGCGGTGAACGGGCACGCGTCCTCGCCCAGCCGTTTCTTCGGGTTGAACGGGCACGCACCGCAGAAGTCGCTCATCTTCGAGATGTAGGCACCTCCGGAGGCGTACGGCTTGGTGGCGACGATCCCGCCGTCGGCGTGCTGGGACATCCCGACCACGTTGGCCGGCATCACCCAGGGGGTGCCGTCGACGAAGGCGTTCGTGAACCAGGCGGTGAGCTCGGCCGGCTGGTAGCCGCGCTGCAGCGCCCAGTTGCCGAGCACCATCAACCGTTGGATGTGGTGCGCGTAGCCCGTGTGGCGAACCTCGTCGAGCACATGGCTCAGGCACTTCGCTCGCACCGTGCTGCCATCGAGCTCGAGGAACTCCCGTGGCAGCGTCACGTGCGCCTCCAGGTGGTTGCTGCGCCGCACGTAGTCCTCGCCCAGATGCCAGTAGAGGTGCCAGACCCAGTCCCGCCAGCCCATGATCTGGCGCACCACGGCCTCCACGCTCTGCAGCGGGGCTCCCCCGGTCTCGTAGGCGGCGACCACGGCGTCGATCACCTCCCGCGGATGCAACAGCCCCAGATTCAGGGGAACGCTCAGCCTCGAGTGGGCCATGGCGTCGTCGCCGAGCAGGGAGGCGTCCTCGAATGGACCGAAATCGGCCAGCCGCGTCTCGACGAAATCGGCGAGGGCCGCGAGCGCCTCCGCCCGGGTGGCCGCGAACCGGCGCGGGCCGTCCTCGCCGATCAGGTGGATGCGCCCCTCGGCCAGCCACTTGTCCAGGTCGGCGCGCACCTGCTCGTCGATGTCGTCTTCGACCGGGCGGAACGGGTCCGGCAGCCCCAGGCTCACCGCTCCCTTCGGCGGCGGCTGGCGATTGTCGTGGTCGAAGTTGAACCGGCCGCCCTCAGGGTCGGGTCCGCGCATGAGCAGCCCGGTTTCGGTGCGCACCTGGCGATAGAACAGGTCCATGATCATCCGAGACGGTGGGCGGCCTTCCGCCCAGGCTGCGAAGTCCGCCTCACTGGTCACGAAACCGCGGCTGGGCAGCACCCGCGCGCCGAGCTCCCGCACCAGCGCGCGGGAGCCCCACGAGGTGGGATCGACCACCTCGAGGTCGCGGCCGGCGAGCACGTCCCGGTAGTGCTCGGCGTGCAGGTACTCGACCCGGTCACCGAGTTCCCGGGCCCGGTGCCGGAGAGCGCTGAGGATGAGGTGCGCCTTGGCGCGGTGGTAGGTGTGCCGACCGAGAACACCGACGGACTCCACCATCAGAAGCGGTCCGCCGTCGTCGAAATGGGGGCCGAGCTGGTCGGCGAACAGAAAGCGGGTCACTGCCATGGATACGAGTTTAGGATGGTGCCGCGCACCCCCGCAGCGCACCCCCGCAGCACACGAGGTTCGAGGCCGATGCCCAGCCGTGACGGGTTAGCCTCGGTCCATGGGCAGGTTCACAGACAGCTGGCGGTCGCATCTTCTGGTGACCCTCTCCGGAAACGGCGACGGCCGCCCGCAATGGGTCGAGCAGATGGAACTCGGCGACGATGCCGGCTTCTTCGGTCCCGGTTCCGCGTCCTGGGCCGTGCACGGCGGGATGGCGACGATGGTCGCCGGCATCCGTGCCCTGCTGATGCAGACCCTGCATCCCGGCGCGATGGCCGGCGTTCACGACTGGTCGCGCTACAAGGAAGACCCGCTCGGACGACTCTCCGGCACCATTCAGTGGCTCGTCACCGTGACCTTCGCCGACACCACCCAGGCGGCGCACGAGTCATCCCGAGTGGGACGATTCCATGACCGGGTGACCGGAACCTACCGCGACGCCCAGGGCATCGAACGCCCCTATGCCGCCGGAGACCCCGAGCTGCTCGCCTGGGTGCACATCGTCTTCACCGACGCATTCCTGGCCACCCACTCGATCTGGGGAGGCCCCATCCCGGGCGGCGCCGACGGCTACGTGCGCGAGTGGGCCAAAGCCGGAGAGCTGATCGGCGTGCACAATCCGCCCCGCTCCGCGTCGGAGTTGCAGGCACAGCTCGACGCGTTCAAGGATGCCGGCATCCTGAAAAGCGACGAGCGCGTCGCCGAGGCGGTTCGTTTCATTCGCAAGCCACCGCTGCGTCCGGGCATGATGCCCTTCTACCGGGTGATGTTCGCCGGCGCCGTCGCCTCGATCCCCCGCGACTACCGCGACCTGCTCGGTCTCCGGCGTTCCCCGCTCCCCGTGGTCTGGGCGACCGGAGCCGTTCTCGGCCTGGTGCGGCTGCTCCTGGGCCGTTCGTCGACCTCGGAGGAGGCCGCCCGCGCCCGCATCGCGCGCCTCGCCGAGGGAAATCCGGCCTAGGCTTGACGGATGCTTCCGCACCAGCGCCGCCGGCGTCCGCCCGGAATTCCGACTCGCCGCGTCCCGGGCCTGGTCATGGCGATCGGCTTGGCGGCACTGCTGGTGGGGGCAGCCGGCCTCAGCGCCGCCCTGGATTCTCACCCGCCAGAGGCCGACAGCACGGTGCAGGTGACCCGGCCGGATGATCGCCCGCTGCGGGTGCTCTTCGTCGGGGATTCCATCAGCTACGGCCTGAACGCGGAGCGGCAGGACCTCGGCTTTCGCCCGCTCATGGTCGCGGCACTCTCGGCCGACGGACCGGTTCAGGAATTCCACAAGAATCGCCCCGGTGCCACCACGCGCACGGTGTCCAGGCTGGTTGACGTACCGAAGAACCTCGACCTGGCCGTGGTCGAACTGGGCACCAACGACGTGGTCGACCAGACCGAGCCCGACGACTTCGCGCGCAGCTACCGATCACTCCTCCAACGAGTGCACACCGAATCTCCCGGGGTCCCGCTGCTCTGCGTGGGCACCTGGGGCAGCGCGGGCGGCGCGGACGGGTCCGACAGCTACAACGCGATCATCGACGAGGAGTGCGCCCGGCAGGGTGGAGCATTTGCCAGCCTGTACGGGCTGTACCCGATCGCCGCCAACCGAGGGCCGGCCGGCCGGGATGTGTTCGGCGGAATGAGCGACCGCTTCCACCCCAATGACACCGGCTACCGGGCGATCGCGGACCTCCTGCTGGACCGGATCAGCGTGCGCTGAACTCCCGTCGGCCTCCTCTCCCTGAGACGCGAACCGCTTCGCACATCGCGGCGCCGATGTATACCCCCTTGTCGATCGCGTCGATCTGAGGAAACCTCCGGGTATGAGACAAAACGACTGGGTGCTGACTGTCCATTGCCGAGAGTGCGGGATCGGTGGCACGGCCCACGTCGGAAACGACCGGCGAATCGTCTGGCCCGCGATCGTGCACGAGGGCGGCTGCGAACTCGCCGATGACCAGGACCTCGTGGAATCGCGTTCCGGGCATCCCGTGCGGGGACGCCGCCGCCCGGTCTACGCCGGCTGACCCGGCCCCCGGCCGTTTGAGGCGGCGACGGCGGTCGCCGGCATCGTGCCGCGCCGCCGAGACTGCCAGATGACGCCGCCGATGGCCACCGCCGCGGCTGCCACCAGGGCCAGTGCCAGCGAGAGCACGAGAGCATTCGGGCGCACGACCGACTGTCCGGCGAGCGCCTGCCCGGTGAGCAGCGCCAGCATGCCCAGGTAGACCGCGACCAGCACCCGGAGGATGCCGACTCGAGCCTCGCCGATTCGCAGAACGGGCACGCGCCGGGCCAGGAGTTCGAGCAGCAATGCGGCCAGGGGCAGCAACTGCAGGGCATGCATGCCCACGAAGTGCGGGATGCGCAGGTCGCCGGCCACGGTGCTCCAGCCGAGAAGCGGCAGCCCCGGCCCACCGTCCGGCACGCCGACCGTGTGCGCGCCGGCGATGCCCTGGAAGCTGTCCAATTGGGCCGCGGTCGGCCCGGTCATCAGAAAGGCCAGCCCCATTCCGACCACTGCGATGAGCGCGCCGGCCCGGACGGCAAGCGACCTGGCCGGGTCGCCGAGATCAGCCCGGAAGAGCAGGAACGCCAGAATCAGCGTAGCCAGCCAGACCACGACGATTGAAAATGCCATCACCGACCACAGAACGGATGCGAGGGAGGTTGAGACGTTGAAGTGGCTGGTCACGCCGACCCAGGCCGCCCCGACGATGACGACCATCTCGATGGCCAGGGCCGCCATCGCCGCGGTGCCGATCCACCAGGCCAGGTGTCGTCGGCGCAGAAGGGGAAGCAACCAGGCCAGGGTGAGCGCGTACACCAGGACGCTGATCGAGAATTTGAGCGGCTTGGCCCAGATCGGAGCGCCGGTGAGGGTGCGGTGGTCGACCAGGAGCCCGATCAGACAGGCCACGACCAGCACGGCCATGGCCACGGACATCCACACCAGGGGCCGATGCCACACGAGGGGGCGAAGCGCCCGGTGCAACCGGGACGATTGGAGCGACGGGGGCGATGGGGACGACTGGCTGGACACGATCACTCCTCGGACCTTGTGGTTTCGTCGGCGGATTTGGTCGGCGGAATTCGTCGGCTCGGCGTGCGATCTTCTTCAGAGTTCGGACGCCGGAGGCGCTGAGTACCGGAGCGAGGACAGATGTTCCTGGGCCGCCCGGCGCAGACCGGAGAACAGAGTGTCGCCGAGCACTGTGCCCACGACGACGATCTCCGCCTTGGCCGCCCGCTCGATGCGGGCGTCGAGTTCATCGATGTCGGCCTCGGCCGCAACGAGGGCGGCGGCCGCGTAGCGCCGGAACCAACCAGCGGCGTCGCTCTGGCCGATTCCCGTGAACGTGTCGAAGACCTGGGCCGCCGCGAGGCGACCTGGGTTGTCGTCCGAGACATGCCAGCCCGCCATCAGCGCGTCGACGTGGGCCAGGGCACCCGCTGTCACCGTCGCCGGATCGACCGCCTCGGACACGGCATGCTGAGCGATCTCGAATGTCTCCGGCAGGGGGAGCTCGGAATCGATGGCTTCCAGCACTCGCCGGGCGGCGGCGACGGAGAGGCCACCGACCTCGGTCAGGCCGAGGATGAGACGGATGCGACCGAGGTGCGCGTCTCCGTACAGCGCCTGATTCGGACCCGTGCGAACGCCCGACGGCAGCAGGTTCTCCCGCTGATAGAACTTGATCGTCGCGACCGCTACACCGCTGCGTGCGCTGAGTTCAGCCATCTTCAGGTCGGCGTCCGCCATGGTCAGGCATCCGCCCGCTCGGCCGGCGCCCGATAGCTTTCGATCACGGCTGCCAGCGACTCCGCCCATGGTGTGGCCTGCACACCGAGCAGTCGCTCGGTCTCATCGGAGTCGACAAGGAACGGCCGGTTGAACTGGTACGACGAGTCGTTGGCCGCCCGGATGAACGGCACGAAGAAGCCGAGCAGTCGCAGGAACACCGGGCTCAGCGCCTTGACTCTGCCTTCTTCACCGGTGAGCCGATTCACCCGCTCGGCGATCTCGGCGCGGGAGAGCGGCTTT
>DATISQ010000019.1:0-5347 GCA_035581905.1 Cryobacterium sp. | reverse complement strand
GAGTCCGCGCAGCATGTCGGGCTCGGCGAGGCTGGCACCGATGTCGCGCTGGGCGAGGATCGCCGAGGCCACCAGGTAGGAGGCGAGAATGCTGCCGAGACCCACCAGGTAGGTCGCGACGAACACCACGATGGCCTTGCCCGCCAGCATCGGAAGCCGCTGCGGCACGGCGGCCAGGCTGGACTTGATCATGCCCGTCGAGTACTCGCCCGTGATGGCCATCACGCCGAGCACGGCCACGATCATCTGCGCGAAGAAGATGCCGACCGTCGCCGCGGTCACGACGATGCCGATCTTGCTGTCCGGCGTGAGAACCGCGCCGGACTGGTCCATCTGGGTGGCCAGCGACATCAGCAGGGCCATGCCCACCGACACGACGACCACGAGGGCGAACGCCCAGACGGTGGACCGCAGGCTCCACAGCTTGATCCACTCGGAGCGCAGCACGCCCACGAAGCTCAGGCCCGACCGGGTGGTGACGGATGCGGCGGCGCGAGCAGACGCATCCGTCGGGGAATTCAGGGTGCTGGTGCTGGTGTTCGTGCTCATCGTGCTGCCTCCTGCGGCTCGCTGGTGGCAAGGTCGGGGTTGGCGGCCAGGTCGGGGGCGGCACCGGGGGCGGCGCCGGGGGCGGCGGCTGTGCCGGCCTGGGCGGCCGATCCGCCGGTTCGGTACTCGACTTCGTTCTGGGTGAGGGCCATGTAGGCCGCTTCGAGGGAGCCGCCCAGGGCGGAGAGCTCGTGCAGGGCGATGCCCGCGCGGGCGGCCGCGTCGCCGATCTCGGCGGGGCTGAGGCCGTCGACCTCGAGCACGTCCGGCTCCAGGTCGGTGATCAGCACGGCCGGGTTCGCGAGCAGGGCGGCGAGTTCGGCCGCGCGTGGGCTGCGCACCCGGGTGCTGCTGCGGGCGCCGGCGTTGATGATCGAGTCGACCGGGGCATCCGCGATGACCTTGCCGCGACCGAGCACGATGATGTGGTCGGCGGTGAGGGCCATCTCGCTCATCAGGTGCGAGGAGAGCAGCACGGTGCGGCCCTCGGAGGCGAGGTGGCGCATCAGGTGACGCACCCATTGCACGCCCTCCGGGTCGAGGCCGTTGATCGGCTCGTCAAGGATCAGCGTGGCCGGGTCACCGAGCAGCGCGGCGGCGATGCCGAGGCGCTGCCCCATGCCGAGCGAGAAGCCGCCGACGCGCTTGCGCGCCACGGACTGGAGCCCGGTGAGCTCGATCACCTCGCGCACCCGGCCGGCCGGGATGCCGTGCGTCGCCGCGAGGGCGAGCAGGTGGTTGTACGCCGAGCGACCGGTGTGCACGGCCTTCGCGTCGAGCAGCACGCCCACTTCCCGCAGGGGAGCCTTGTGCTCGCGGTAGGGCTTGCCGTTCACGATCACGGATCCGCTGGTGGGGCGGTCGAGCCCGACCACCATGCGCATCGTCGTGGACTTGCCCGCGCCGTTCGGGCCGAGCAAACCGGTCACCTTGCCGGGCTGCACGGTGAAGTCGATCGAATCGACCGCCGTCTTGCTGCCATAGCGTTTGGTTAGAGCCTGTGCCTGGATCACTTCGGTGCCTCATTCCACGTCAAGGGCGGAGGGCGGTCATGCTGGCAAGCGTTCGCGCAACAGGGTCCCCCGGCCCGTACAGTCGTAACCCCGAACACTAACTGATCAGGATGAGGACTGCCCGCTCACGCCTGAGACCGGAGCGCCTGCAGGAACGCGGCATTCGGATTCGCGTGCGGGAGGACATCCGTCACCTCGAGCAGCGCCTGCTCGATCGGGATCCCCCGGTGCCTGGCCGCGTAGAGCGCGCCGACCGCGGGGGTGCGGCTGACCGCCTGCACGCAGTGCACGAGCACGGTGCGCCCCTCGGCGCGGAGGGCCGCGATGGCGTCGACGGTGTCGGTGAGCACGAAACGGAGGTTGGGGTTGGCCTTCTCGGCGGGCTCGTCGATCAACCAGACCGCGACCCTGTTCTCCGAACGGATGCGGCCGGGCACCTGCGTCCGGCCGACCCGGCAGAGCGACACGACGGCATCGATCTCGGGCGGCAGGTCACCGAGGATTCCGATCGCCCCGAGCCAGACGCCGTCGTCGTGCGGGTGCCGAACGAAGGCGGACAGGTCGCCGGAGGTGGCATAGGCCAGGTGGTCGGCGGTGGGCCAGGTCGTGGCGACGCGGTCCTTGCGGGACCGGCGGTCGAGCACGGCCGGGTCGCGGCGATCGGAGGAAGCCAGGTCGGGGGAGCAATCCTGGTCGCGGCGATCCGTCAGCGCGGAGTCGCGGCGCACCCGGCCGCCGTCCGCGCGGGCGGCCAACACGCCCCGGCGCACGAGCTCGTCGGCGCGCAGTCCGCCCGGCCAGCCGTGCACGATGCGGCGCCAGGCGGCGGGGACCGAGGATGCGCCGTAACGCGCCCCGAGCAGCCCGCCGGCGATCGCGGCGACGGTGTCGGTGTCGCGGCCGCCGCGCACGGCGATCTCAAGGGCGTCCTGCAGGTGTCCGGCGGGGGTGGCGGAGACGGTGCCCGCGCCGGACGCACCACCCGGCGCACTTCGCGGCTGGATGATTGCCGACCAGGCCGCCTGCAGCGCCTCCACGACCCAGCCGTTCCGGCTGAAGTCCGCGGGTACGCCGGCCTCGGCCACGACGATGCGCGCCTCCCAGAGCGCGCGGCGGTCGGCGGGCAGGGCGTCCAGGCCGACCCGGACGTCAAGGGTGCCCTCGAGCACCGCGTGCCGGATGGCCAGGCACCAGAGCACGCAGGCGTCGCCGGCATCCGTTTCGAAGTGGGTGAGGCTGCTGATCGTGCGGGCGACGCCGGCGAGCGCCACCGGGTCGTCGAGGTAGGCGAGCGCCACGGGTGCGGTGCGCATCAGCGAACCGTTGCCGCCGCTCTGACCGTGCCGGTCGTGGTGGGCGCGGGCGACCACTCGCACCGCGGATGCCGTGGGCTCGGTCCGGGAGAGCACCGCGCGCAGCTGGTTGCCCACGTCGGGTGCCGTGCGGGCCCACAGGACCCAGGCAGCCACGATCTCGTCGAGCACGCGTTCGTCGCGGAGGTCGTGGCCGGCCGCGATCGCGTTGACGATGGGCACGGCCATGGAGGTGTCGTCGGTCCATTCGCCGGGAGCCCAGTTGAACCCGCCGCCGCCCTTCATCGTGACTGCGGCGTCACTGGCGAGCGGCGGACCGAATTCGTAGCCGGCACCGAGGGCATCGCCACAGGCCATGCCCAGCAACACGCCGGCGGCGCGGTCCAGTTGTGCGGACGTCAGTTTCATGCGTTTCCCCCGTGCAATCGTGCGATCGTGCGATCGTGCAGCCAGTGAAGTCGGGCTTCGGCAGCCCGATTCCGGGTTCCACCGAGGCGCAAGCCCCCGCAACGAGCCTACGGGCGAAACGGTGCCCCCGTCGCCGCCGCATTCGAGGGTCAGCGCGCCCGGATCACACTGCCGACAGCAGACCGGCGGTGACGATCCGGTCCCGGCCGGAATCCTTGGCCCGGTAGAGGGCCGTGTCGGCGCGCGCGAGCCAGTCCGCCACGGCCTCGCCCAGGGCCAGCTCGGCCAGGCCGACGCTCACCGTGCAGCTCAGACCGGGTGCCAGCGCCTCCCAGTGGTAGCCGCGCACGGAGGCCAGCAGGCGCTCGCAAGCCTGCTCGGCCTGCTCCCGCGTGGTGTCCGCGAGAACGAGCAGGAATTCCTCCCCGCCCACGCGCACGGCCATGTCGCTGTTGCGGGTGACGGCCCGCAACAGGGTGGCCATGGCGTTCAGAACCTGGTCGCCGGTGGCGTGCCCGTGCACGTCGTTGACCTGTTTGAAGTGGTCCATATCGACCATCGCCACGCAGATCGGCTGCCGGGTGTCGCGGGAGCGGCCCATCAGCGGCGGCAGTTCACGGTCGAGCGCCCGGCGGTTGGGCAGCCGGGTCAGCGGGTCGGTGTTCGCCTGGTGGTCCAGGTCGTCGGCACGGATGCGCAGCTGCGCCGCGTCGAGCTGCGACCGCTCCGCCTCGTGGCGGGCCTGCTCGATCCCGAGGGTGTTGATCAGCATCTGGGACTGGATGCCGGCCGTGTCCGTCGTGCGCTTCAGAATCAGGGCGTTCAGCTTCTCGCAGTGCTCGAGCGCCTCTTCGAACCGGCCGGACTCCTTGTGCATCTCGAACAAAGCCTGCTGCAGCTTGATGTGCAGGGCCGGGTCGTCGTCGAGGGCTGCGACCAGCAGCTGGGCGTTCATCATCGCGGTGGCGCCCTCGATGTCACCCTCGGCCCTGGCAACCTCGGCCAACTGCGCGTCGTTGTTCTCCTCGAGGCTGCGGAACCCGTGCTCCTTCGCCAGTCGGCGGGACCGGCCGGCCTGCTCACGGGCCTCTGCGTATTCGCCCAGTTCGATCAGGATGCTGACCAGGTTGAAGCGGGCAATGCTCTCGGAGAAGCTGTTCCGCTGGGCGTGGGCCACGGCCACCGCCTCCCGCATGAGCAGGAGGGCCTGTTTCAGGCTCGTCTCCATGTTCATCCCCCGCGCGAACTGCGACTGAGCCTGGATCAGGCAGGTGTCGCCGAGGTTGTTGAGTCCCACGAAGCTCGCCTCGGGGTCGTCGATCGTGCGCGCCAGGGCCAGCGCCTGCCGGCCGAGCTCGAGTGCCCGCTCGGAGTCGCCCATCCCCTCGTGCACCATCGACGAACGGCTGAGCGCCCAGAATTCGGCCAGAGCGCTGCCGCTGCCGCGGGCGGTCTCCAGCGCCAGGAGCACGTGGCGCAGCGCCGGTTCGTAGAGCCCGGTGTCGCTGTAGGCCAGCACCAGGGTGCAGTGCACTTTGGACTGCCGGAGCAGGTCGTCGGTGCCGTCCAGGAAGTCCAGCGCCAGCAGACCCTGCTGAACGGATGCCTCATAGTCGCCCAGTCGCAGCCGATGCAGCGCCAGCAGCTCACGGGCCTGCGCCTGCTGCTGCGGCGTCACACCGTCCCGAGCCAGCACCGCTTCGGCCTGCCCGACACCGTCGAGATGACGCCCGCTGACGCTCGAGCGCTCGCACTCGGCGAGGAGATCATCAAGGGCGGGTTCCGGCGCGGGCGCCTGTGGCAGGTCGATGGCCGTCTCCCCCCTTGGATTGCGTGCGGCGTCCTGGTCCGAATTCATATTCAGTCCCCCGACTGGTTCCGCTCAGACTGAATCTAGCAGCCGGCCCGCCCCGAAACGCCGATTCTCGAAGGCATCGATGATGGGCACCGGCCCCAGAACTGGGTGCAGGCGCGCCCCGGATGCCTGCACGCGCTTCCCCTTGTCCGGTGGCCTTTCTTGGTCGCGGCTCAGGTTCTGGAAGCGGGCGCACGTTGTATCGTGCG
>DATISQ010000018.1:0-16399 GCA_035581905.1 Cryobacterium sp. | reverse complement strand
CAGACCTTCGGCATGGAGATGGACCTCGTCGAGGGCATGCGCTTCGACAAGGGCTACCTGTCGCCGTACATGGTCACCGACACCGAGCGCATGGAGGCGTCGTTCGACGATCCGTACCTGCTGTTCGTGTCGTCGAAGATCTCCACGATCCGCGACCTCGTCCCGGTGCTCGAGAAGATCATGCAGACGGGTCGCCCGCTCGTGATCATCGCCGAGGACGTCGACGGCGAAGCACTCGCCACGATCGTCGTCAACAAGATCCGCGGCACCTTCAAGTCGGCCGCCGTCAAGGCGCCCGGCTTCGGCGAGCGCCGCAAGGCGATGCTGCAGGACATGGCCACCCTCACCGGTGCGCAGGTCATCAGCGAGGACGTCGGGCTCAAGCTCGAGAACGTCACGCTCGATCTGCTCGGCGAGGCCAAGCGCGTCGTGATCACCAAGGACGAGACCACCATCGTCGACGGCGCCGGCGTCGAGGACGACATCAAGGGCCGCATCAACCAGATCAAGGCCGAGATCGACAACACCGACTCCGACTACGACCGTGAGAAGCTCCAGGAGCGTCTCGCCACGCTCGCCGGTGGCGTTGCCGTCATCAAGGCCGGCGCCGCGACGGAGGTTGAGCTCAAGGAGCGCAAGCACCGCATCGAAGACGCCGTCCGCAACGCGAAGGCTGCCGTCGAAGAGGGCATCGTCGCCGGTGGTGGCGTTGCACTGATCCAGGCCGGCAAGACCGCGTTCGAGAAGCTCGAACTGGTCGGCGACGAGGCAACGGGCGCGAACATCGTCAAGGTTGCCATCGACGCTCCGCTCAAGCAGATCGCCCTCAACGCCGGCATGGAGCCGGGCGTTGTCGCCGACAAGGTGCGCAACCTGCCGATCGGTTGGGGCCTCAACGCCGCGACCGGCGAGTACGTCGACATGCTCGCCGCCGGAATCAATGACCCGGTGAAGGTCACCCGCTCCGCGCTGCTCAACGCCGCGTCGATCGCCGGACTGTTCCTCACCACCGAGGCCGTCGTCGCCGACAAGCCGGAGAAGAACGCTGCTCCGGTCGGCGACCAGGGCGGCGGAATGGACTTCTAAGTCCACACCGCTTCACCGCTTCACCGCTTCACAACGCAGGGCGCCTTCTTCGGAAGGCGCCCTGCGTCGTTAATCCGGATGCGGGGAACACGGCGACGCGGTCGCGGCTAGCGCAGGAAGAGACGTGCGTTGGCCTGCTCGATCTCCGCGTACTGCTGGCCGGCCTGATTCAGGGCCAGGTTCAGTGCCTCCGCGCTCTGGGCCACCTGCTGTTGGGTGGCACGCCAGTCCGAGACGGCCGCCTGGAACGCGGTCGCGGCCTGACCCGACCAGGAGCCCTCCAGCGCGGTCAGCTGGGCGATGAGCCCGGCGACCTCGCTCTGGATGCGCCCGATCGTGGCACGGGCCACGGAAGTGGTGTGGAGTACTGCTTCGCTGTCGACCTGATAACGGGTCATGGTGTCCTTTCGGCAGGGGAAGGTGCCGATCAGACTACGGAGCCGGCCACGGCCGGCGCCGGTGGTTTGCGGTGCGGCGGGGCAATCCGGGTGCAGGGTCCCCGGGGGAGGACTGGCCCGGGACGCCGGGCAACGGAGCGAGCCTGGAAGTGAGGCGCGCTAGGACGTAACGACCGGGGCGACGCGCTGGGGAGCGCTCGGGGAGCACGCCAGAGGGAACCAGACCCGGAAGGTCGCGCCGCCGCCGGGGGTGTCCACGACCTGAACGGTGCCGTTGTGGCTGGCGACGATCGAGGCGACGATCGCCAGGCCGAGCCCGCTGCCGCCGGTCTCCCGTGCACGGGAGGTGTCGGCGCGCCAGAACCGCTGGAAGATCTTGTCGCGGATCTGCGGCGGGATGCCCTCGCCATGGTCGATCACGGCGATGGAGGCGCGCTGGTTGTGGCGGTCGACCCCGACCTCGAGTTCGACCGGGCTGTCCGCCGGGCTGAACCGCAGGGCGTTGCCCATCAGGTTCGTGATGACCTGGCGGATCTTGTTCTCCTCCGCCATCACCACGGCCTGCACGGTTCCCGGCTCGGTGACGCTGGTCGGTTCCGGGGACGGCGCCGGGGCATCCGTCTTGCGTGGTTTGCGGGTGCGCAGCCGGGCCAGGGTGGCCCCGGCGAACGAGACCGACCCGCCCGCCGGCTGGTTCGGTTCCTCGGGCTTCGGCGTGGTGACGGTGGTGGAGGGGACTTCGCCAGTGGAGTGCGCGAGGTCGATGGCGGAGCGTTCGGCGGTGTCCTCGAACTCGGCGGGGATCGGGGTGACGACCGTGATGGTTCGACCGGGGGAGGAGGCCATGGCGTCGAGTGCCGCGTCGCGGGCCAGCGGCATCAGGTCGACCGGCGCGAGGGCCAGTGGCTTCGTCTCGTCGAGCCGGGCCAGCTCGAGCAGGTCTTCGACGAGACCGCCCATGCGAATCGCTTCCTTTTCGATGCGCTCCATGGCCTGTGCGATTTCTTCCGGCGACTGCAGGGCGCCCATCCGGTAGAGCTCGGCGTAGCCGCGCACTGAGACGAGCGGGGTGCGCAGCTCATGGCTGGCGTCGCCGACGAAGCGGCGCATCTGGTCGATGGTGCGGGCACGGTCCTTGAAGAGGCGGTCGATCCGGCTCAGCATGGTGTTGAGCGATCGGTTGAGGCGGCCGACTTCGGTGTTGGGCGTGGCACCGCCGAGCCGCTGGCTGAAGTCGCCGTCGGCGATGGCCGCGGCGGTGCGTTCCACCTCGCGCAGCGGCGCGAAGGTGGTGGTCACCAGTAGTCGGGTGAGCAGTGCGCCCACCAGCACGACGCCGAGCCCGAAGCCCAGAAAGATGGTGAGGTAGGTGGCCATGGTGTTCTCGGTCGGTTTCAACGAGACCGCCATCACCAGCGTGCCCAGGGTTCCCTGCGGTGAGATCACGAGCGGAACCGCGACCGCCAGGAACTCGGTGTCGCGCGCCGAGTCCACCAACGTCATCGTTCGGCCGTCGAGCTCCATCACCGTCTGCAGGTCGAGCGGCCCGGTCACGACCGGAAGCTCACGGCGCGGGATGTCCCGCCAGGTGCGGTCCTTGAGGGTGCCGTGCTCGTCGTACAGGGCGACGTAGTAGTCGGAGGAGACCACGGCCGTGGTGCCCTGGCCGAGGGCCGCCGCCGAGTAGCTGTTCGAGGCGGACTGGGCGTCCACCTGGAGCTGAGAATCGACCTGCTGGATCACATACTGGCGAAGCATGGCCATCGTGCCGATGCCGGAGACGAGCAGGCCGAGCGTCAACATCAGGACCGTGACGCCCGTGATCTTCGAACGCAGGGAAACGCGGCCCCACCGCTCCGTTAGTGACTGATGCATAGAGAGCCAGTGTATGGGCGCAGCCTGTGACTACGCCTTGGCGGCCTTGAGCATGTAGCCGAAGCCGCGCTTGGTCTGGATGAGAGGTTCGGTCGAGTGCGCGTCCACCTTGCGGCGGAGGTAGGAGATATAGGACTCGACGATGCCGGCGTCGCCGTTGAAGTCGTACTCCCAGACGTGGTCCAGGATCTGGGCCTTCGACAGCACCCGGTTCGGGTTCAGCATCAGGTAGCGCAGAAGCTTGAACTCGGTGGGGCTGAGCTCGATCGGGGCATCCCCGACCAGGACCTCATGGGTGTCCTGGTCCATGGTGAGCTCGCCGGCGCGGATGACGGCATCTTCGTCGGCGTGCATCGTGCGGCGCAGGATCGCCTTGATCCGGGCGACGATCTCGTCGAGGCTGAACGGCTTGGTGACGTAGTCGTCGCCGCCGACCGTCAGGCCGGTGATCTTGTCTTCGGTGTCGTCCTTCGCCGTGAGGAAGAGGATCGGAGCCGTGTAGCCGGCGGAACGCAGGCGCTTGGTCACGCCGAAGCCGTTCATATCCGGCAGCATGACGTCGAGGATGATGAGGTCCGGTTCCTCCTCGAGGACGGCGGAGATCGCCTGGGCGCCGTTTCCGACGGCCCGCACGGCGAAGCCCGCGAAGCGCAGGCTGGTGGTGAGGAGATCCCGGATGTTGGGCTCGTCGTCGACAATAAGGATGCGTGGGCCGTCAGTCATGACACCAGTATCTGCGCGTTAGCTGGAGGTTTACTGATAATGCCCGGTGCGCGCACCGGCGGGTAGATTGGTCGGCAGATCAGGCTGCCGCGGCGTGGGGAGACCAGGATGAACGTTCCGACTTTTGTGATCGTGGGGGGCGGCCTGGCCGGGGCGCGGGCGGCTGAGGCCATCCGTTCCGAGGGGTTCGACGGGATCATCGTGCTGCTGGCCGGGGAGGACGAGTACCCCTACGTGCGGCCTCCCCTGTCCAAGGACTACCTGTTCGGTCGGGCCGCCCGGGACTCCCTCGACGTGCACCCGGCCTCGTGGTACGACGAGCGGGGCATCGACGTGCGGTTGGGCGCCCGGGTGATCGGGCTGGCGCTCGACACCCACGAGCTGAAGCTGCGGAAGGGCCGGGCGGTGCGCTACGACCGGCTGCTCCTCGCGACGGGTGCGTCGCCACGGCGCTTCCCCGGACCGGGCGCGGAGCTGGCCGGGGTGCACCATCTGCGCACGGCGAACGAGTCGACCGCGTTGCGCGCCGAACTGGAGCCGGGCAATCGGCGGGTCGTGATCGTCGGGGCCGGCTGGATCGGACTCGAAGTCGCCGCGGCCGCCCGCGGTTACGGCAACGCCGTCACGGTGCTGGGCCGGGAGAAGGTGCCGCTGGCCCCGGTGATCGGCGACGAGGTCGGGTCTGTGTTCGCGGAACTGCACCGCGTGAACGGTGTGGAACTGCGGATGGACACGCACGTCGCCGGGCTGAAGGAGAGGCAGGGGAGGGTCGCCGGGGTGAGCCTGCCGGGCGGCGAGGTCCTGCCGGCCGACGTCGTCGTCGTCGGCATCGGAGCGGTGCCCAACACGGAGCTGGCCCGGGATGCCGGCCTGGCCGTCGACGACGGCATCGTCGTCGACGCGGCCTTCCGGTCGATCGACCCGGACGTCTTCGCGGTGGGCGACGTCGCCGCGGTCGTCCACCCGGTGCTGCGGCACCATCTGCGCGTCGAGCACTGGGACAACGCCGAGCGGGCCGGAGCGGCGGCCGGCCGCTCCATGCTCGACCAGGCGGTCAGCTACGACGCGATCCCGTACTTCTATACCGACCAGTTCGACCTCGGGATGGAGTACTCGGGGTATGGCACGCTGGCCCGAGACGCGGAGGTCGTGTTCCGCGGTGACCCGGCGGCGCGGGAATTCATCGCGTTCTGGGTGGCGGACGGCCGGGTCGTCGCGGGCATGAACGTCAATGTGTGGGGCGTCAACGAAACGGTGCAGCGCTTCATCCGGACGGAGGTGCGGGTCGACGCGGCCCGGCTCGCGGATGAGAGCATTGGACTGGACGATCTGCTCGCCGGCGCACCCGATTGAAGGACCTGACATGGACAACGCGACCACGAGACCTGGCCCTCCGCTGCCCGACCTGCTCCACCCTCGGCGGCTGATCGGGGGGCGCCTGTTCGACTTCTCGCGCGAGGTGGCCGTGATGGCCATCGTCAACCGAACACCCGATTCCTTCTACGACAAGGGGGCGACCTTCGCCCTCGACGAGGCAGTGAAGGCCGCCCGGCGCGCGATCCTGGACGGCGCCGACTGGGTCGATATCGGCGGGGTGAAGTTCGCGCCCGGCCCCTCGATTCCGGTCAAGGAGGAGATCGACCGGGTGGTCCCGGTGATCGAAGCCCTGCGCGGCTCGGGCGTCGTCATCTCCGTCGACACCTTCCATCCCGAAGTCGCGCGTGCCAGCATCGCCGCCGGCGCCCATGTGATCAACGACACCACCGGGGTGCACGATCCGGTGATGGCCGATGTCGTCGCCGACAGTGACGCGACTCTTGTGATCACCCACAGCCTCGCACCCCCGCGCACTCCGTGGCCGGCGCCCACCTACGGCGACGTGGTGCAGGAGGTTGCGGCCTTCCTCGGCGAACGGGTCGAGCTGGCGCTTCGTCGCGGTGTTCCGGCATCCCGCATCATCGTCGACCCGGGGCACGACCTGAACAAGAACACCCGCCACTCGCTCGAACTGACCCGCCGGCTGGGCGAGATCACCGCGCTCGGCCACCCCACCCTGGTCGCCGTCTCCAACAAGGATTTCATCGGGGAGACGCTGAACCGTGAGCGGGGCGACCGGGTCCCGGGCTCGCTCGCTGCCGCCGTGTACAGCATCCTGCAGGGTGCCCGGATCGTGCGGATGCATAACGTCATCGCCGCCGTCGACGCCGTGCGGATGACCGAATCGATCCTGGGCTTCCGCGAACCGGCGTACGTGCGCCACAACCTGGCCTGATGATGCTGGATCGAGACGAGCTGATCATCCGTTACCGGGTGCCCGACCGCACCCTGCCGCACCTGCGGGTGAATTTCATCGCGAGCCTCGACGGCGCCGCCACCCGGGAGGGCCTGAGCGGAGGGCTCGGGAACGCCGACGACAAGCGCGTCTTCGACACCCTCCGAATGCTCGCCGACGTGATCGTGGTCGGCGCGGGCACGGTGCGCGCCGAGGGGTACGGCGGCATCCGGCTCGCTCCCGCGGATGCCGCGTGGCGGGTCGGGCACGGACTGCCGGCGCAGCCGCCGGTTGCCGTCGTGTCCTCCCGGCTGGATCTCGACCCGGGCCATCCGCTGTTCGCGGACGCCGCCGTGCGTCCACTGGTCGTGACCCACGCGGCGTCCCCGCGGCGCCGCCGGGAGGAGCTCGCCGAGGTGGCGGACGTGCTGATCTGCGGGGAGGACGCCGTGGACCCGCGGCTGATGCTGGGGGAGCTGGCCCGGCGCGGCCTGGCCCAGGTGCTCTGCGAGGGTGGGCCTCAGCTGTTCGGCGCAATGATCGAGGCCGACTGCGTCGACGAGCTGTGCCTCAGCGTCAGCCCCGTGCTCGTGGCAGGCCTGGCGGGGCGGACCTCCGCCGGCGTCGTCGCCGTCGGCCGGGAGATGTCCCTGCTGCACGTGCTGACCGCCGGTGACATGCTCTTCCTGCGCTACGCCCGCCGGACGACACCCTGACCGCGACGACCAGCGGTCAGACGGCTACGGTCTGCGCGTCCAGGTTCTGCGAGTCGAGGATCGTGTAGCTGTACCCCTGCTCGGCGAGAAAACGCTGGCGGTTCTGGGCGAAGTCCTGGTCGACGGTGTCGCGGGCCACGCGCGTGTAGAAGTTCGCGGACAGGCCGGACTCCTTCGGCCGCAGCAGCCGTCCGAGCCGCTGGGCCTCCTCCTGGCGTGAACCGAAGGAACCGGAGACCTGGATGGCGACGGTGGCCTCCGGCAGGTCGACCGAGAAATTCGCGACCTTCGACACCACGAGCAGGTTCTCCTCGCCGACCCGGAAGGCCTGGTAGAGGCGTTCGCGTTCATCGACCGGGGTCGCGCCGGTGAGCTGGGGGGCGTTCAGAGCCTCGGCGAGTTCGTCGATCTGGTCAAGGTACTGGCCGATCACGAGAATGCGTTCCCCGGGGTGCCTGGCCACCAGACGCTTGACCACGTCGAGCTTCGCGGGTGCGGTCGCGGCCATCCGGTAGCGCTCGTCGTCGGCGGCGGCGGCGTAGCTGAGCCGCTCGGACTGCGGCAGGTCGATGCGCACCTCGTAGCAGGAGGCCGGGGAGATGAAACCCTGGGCCTCGATCTCCTTCCAGGGCGCGTCGAACCGCTTCGGGCCGATCAGGCTGAACACGTCGCCCTCGCGGCCGTCCTCGCGCACCAGGGTGGCGGTGAGGCCGAGGCGGCGGCGGGCCTGCAGTTCCGCGGTCAGCTTGAAGACGGGGGCCGGCAGCAGGTGCACCTCGTCGTAGATGACGAGGCCCCAGTCCATAGCGTCAAGCAGCTCGAGGTGCGCGTACTCGCCCTTCCGCTTGGCGGTGAGGATCTGGTACGTCGCGATCGTGACCGGCTTGACCTCCTTGACCTGCCCGGAGTACTCGCCGATCTCGTCGGCGGTGAGGGTCGTGCGCTTGAGCAGCTCGTCGCGCCACTGGCGGGCGGAGACCGTGTTGGTGACGAGGATGAGCGTGTTGGTCTTGGCGGTGGCCATGGCCCCGGCGCCGACCAGCGTCTTGCCGGCCCCGCAGGGCAGCACGACCACGCCGGAGCCGCCGTCGAAGAAGCTGGAGACGGCCTTGTTCTGGTAGTCGCGGAGGGCCCAGCCGTCTTCCTTGAGAGCGATCGGATGCGGCGTTCCCGGCGTGTAGCCGGCGAGGTCCTCGGCCGGCCAGCCCAGTTTCACCAGTTCCTGCTTGAGCTGGCCGCGGGCCCACGGTTCGACCAGGAACGAGTCCGGTGACGGATGCCCGATCAGGAGGGGGGCGATGCGCCGGGCCCCGGCGATCTCGGTGAGCACGGCCTCGTCGCTGCTCTGCAGGATGAGCTGACCCTCGGAGTCGCGCTCGATGACGAGCCGGCCGTACCGGCCGACCGTTTCGGTGATGTCCACGCTGACGGTCTGCGGGATGGCGAACTTCGAGTATTTTTCCAGAGTGGCCAGCATATTGGCGGCGTCGTGCCCCGCGGCACGGGCGTTCCACAACCCCAGCCGGGTAATGCGGTAGGTGTGGATGTGCTCGGGGGCACGCTCCAGCTCGGCGAAGACGGCCAGGTCGTGGCGCGCATCCTCAGCAAGAGGGTGGGCGACTTCGAGCAAAACCGTGCGGTCACTTTGGACGATCAGCGGGCCATCAGACATAGCCCACCATCCTACGCCCGGTCAGCGTGAAGGCTCGCACCTACGGCGCCGGCGCGATGCTGATGATGCTGGACAGAGGCAGGGTGCGTTCGATGTCGGCGCGTCGGTCCCGGGCCCGGAAGCGCCCGCCGCCCACACTGGCCGGCTCCCGAAGGTAGTCGACCACCACGCCGCCGGGCATGGCTATGCTGACGACAACGGTCTGCTTCGCCTTGATCGCCGAGTCGAGCTGGCGGGCGAGCCAGGCATCCGCTGCCTGGCCTTCGCCGCCGTCTGCGGCGCGCAGCTTCTCGACCAGGGCGACGGCCGGATCGGGTACGTCCACGGCCACCACCCGGGCGAGCTGGTGGCGGCGCAGGTGCACGATCTCGTGTGTGGCGTCCTCCGCGGCGACGGGGTAGCGCGCATCGCTGAGAGCCCAGAAGACCACCTCGGAGGGGAACCGGCTGGTCAGCCGGCCTCCGTCGGCGGGCACGAGACCGAGGGAGGCGAGCGTCTGGTCCACGGCGATGGTGCTCAACAGGGCGGCGTCATCGGACTGGACGTAGGCCTGTGCCGGGGATTCCATCGGATCGGTCGGGCCGACGCGAACGCGCCCGTAGCGGGCGGCAGACTCCCGGATCAGGTAGTCGACGGGCTGAGGGATGCCGGTCAGGGAGACCGTGCGCAGGAACTCGAGCAGTGTCTCCGCCGACTCGCCCGCCGCCAGGGCCCGGTTCACGGAGGTGGCGGTGATGCGGTAGCTCAGGGCGAGCTCGCGGCTCTCCACGTCGGCGAGCCCGCGGAGGCGTGTGTCGATCGAGGGGGCGAGCGGTCCGGGGGACACGATCGACAGGTCGTTCTGCAGATACACCGCGCCGCCGGTTGCCGGCAGGGAGGCCGCCATGGTGGCGACGGCCGCCTCGAGGTCTCCGCCCAGCACCGCGGCACCGGCCGAGCTGGTGGTCTGGTGGGCGGTGATGCCGATCAGTTCGGCGTCGTCGGCGAACTCGGTGACCCGGTCGTCCATCCACTGGCCACCGGCCGGGTAGAGCCAGGCCACGAAGCTGCGCAGTACCTCGCCCCAGGACACGCCGGGCCGGCGAGCGAGGATGCCGCGCACATCCGGGGGCAGGGCGGCGTGCCAGGCCTCGGCGAGGGCCGCCCAGCGGTGGGCGGTGCTTTCGAGCAGCCAGGCCTCGCCGGTCTCGGTCTCATTCCAGTAGCCGTCGCAATGCGCGATCAGCTCGGCGCGGGCCGCGGTCGCAACGAAGGAGGGCAGGGATTCGATGTCGAGGCCCATCACGGCGGCGAGGCGCTTGGTGTCGGGCAGCCCGAGCCCGCCCCGGCTGAGTTCCCTGGCCGGTTCGCGGGCGAGCTCGGTGACCAGTTCGGCGATGGACGACACCGCGGCGAAGGCCCGCTCGGCCGCAAGCCGGTCGGTGAACCGGGCGTCCGTGTGGTCGACGCTGGCCAGCGCCGCGGGGGCTGGTGTTGAAGCCAGTTCGAGCGCGGTCGGCAGGCCCTGGTCCGGCCAGGCCAGCAGCTGCGCGGCCACCGCCGAGTAGGGGCTGAACCGGCCGTCTGCCAGGCGCGCGAGCATGAGCGAGTCCAGTTCGGCGGCGCGGCCGGCGACCTCGGCCACGTCGACGGGCGAACCCGCCAGATCGGACAGGCGCTCGGCGAGGGTGAACAGCGACGGCGCGGCATCCGTGCCGACCTCTAAACCCTGGCTGAGCTCTCCGGCGACCGCGAGGACGGCGAGGGTGGCCCGGTCCAGCCGGGCCAGCACCCGCTGAATTGCGTCCGGCTCGAGGAGTGCCTCGGCCAGATCGAAGAAATCACGGATGCCCGTGGCCGAGACCGCGCGGATGTCGATCGTGCGACGCAACGTTGCGTCATCCAGCGCCCGAAGGCGCGAAGCGAGTGTGAGCATTGCTACTCCTTATTCTGTCGTGCCTCACGAGAGCGACGCATACCGGACATCACCATGAGGACGATGATCAGCACGAATCCGAGAGGCAATCCAAACAGCGGCAAAGCAAGCACCGCCGGCCAGACCCCCTGGCCGAAACCGTTATCCGCCCCGGCCCCGGCCCAGGTGCCGAGGATGACGGCAAGGAACGCGAGGATGGACAGACCCACCACACCCGCAACCATGTAGGCAAGGATGCGTTCGAGCCGGCTCGCGGCGTGTGGAGGTTGATTGGTCACACACTCAAGGATACGGGGCAGGAACCGGTCGGACCGAATAGGCTGGGTACGGTTGGCGCGCATTCCGCGCGCCCGGAATCCAGCGAGGTCCAGATGCCCACCGGCAAGGTCAAGTTCTACGACGAGGAGAAGGGTTTCGGCTTCATCGCCTCTGATGACGGCCACGAGGTCTTTCTGCACGCTTCTGCACTGCCCGCCGGAGTAACGGTCAAGGCAGGAACGAAGCTCGAATTCGGCATCGCCGACGGCAAGCGAGGCGCCCAGGCGTTGTCTGTCCGCGTTGTCGGGACGCCGCCGAGTCTGGTCAAGCTCAGTCGCAAGCCGGCCGACGACATGGCCATCATCATCGAGGATCTCGTGAAGGTTCTCGACGGCATCGGAGCGAGTCTGCGTCGCGGCCGCTACCCCGACAGCGCCCACAGCCACAAGATCGCCGCCATGCTCCGCAAGGTCGCGGAGGAACTCGATGCCTGAGTCCGTCGCCGACGAGCGTCTCCTGGCCGCGGTCGACCAGGCGCGCACCGCGCTGCTGGAGATCACACCGGCCGACAGCATCGGCGAACCCCTCGGCCACCTGGTCGAGGGCGAGCATGTGCTCTCCCTGCTGTTCGACTGCAACCTGTCCGGCTACCCGGGCTGGCGCTGGACGGTCACAATCGCCCGCGTGGACGAGAACTCCGAGCCGTCGGTTCTGGAAGCCGAGCTCACGCCGGGCGACGACGCCCTGATCGCGCCGGAGTGGGTGCCGTGGTCTGACCGCCTGGCCGACTACCGCACGGCCCAGGAGCTCGCCGCGGCGCAGGCCCTGACCGAAGCGCTGGACGTTGACGACGACGACGAAGAAGACGAAGACGAAGCCGACGACGAGGACGACGACGACGACGACGACGAAGCCGACGACGAAGACGACGACGAGGACGACGACGAGGACGAGGACGACGACGACGACGACGACGACGACGAAGAAGACCGCGGCGAGGACGTACTCGACGGGATCGACTTCGGTGAGGCCCTAACGGCGCCGGAACTGCACCCAGGCGAGTCCGAGTAGGCCGAGGCCGAGACCGATGATGGCAGCCCCGAGCCACCATTCGACGCCGGCAGCGGCGAGTTCGCCCCGGAAGACGACCGCGAGCACAAGTGCTACTAGCCAGCCGGCGGAGCCCGCAAGGAAGGCCTTGCGGGCATCCGTGCGAGCCGGCAGCGGGTCTGGCCGACGCTCACTATCCTTCAGCCAGAGCCGCATGCCGAGGCCTACTCGCCCAGGTTCTGCACCACGAACTCGATCGACCTGACGAGCTGACGCACGTCTTCAGGCTCGATCGCGGTGAAGGTGGCGACCCGCAACTGGTTGCGGCCGAGCTTGCGGTAGGGCTCGGTGTCGGAGATCCCGTTGGCGCGCAGGGTCTTGGCGATATGGGCGGCATCGATCGCGTCGTCGAAGTCGATCGTCGCGACCACCTGTGACCGGTGCTCGGGGTTCGCGACATAGGGCGTCGCGAACGACACGCTCTCGGCCCAGTCGTAGAGAACGGATGACGATTCGAGGGTGCGCGCGGACGCCCACGCCAGGCCGCCGTTGCCGTTGATCCAGTCGAGCTGGTTCTCGATCATCAGGAGCGTGGCCACGGCCGGCGTGTTCAGTGTCTGGTTGAGGCGAGAGTTGTCGATCGCGTTCTTCAGGCTGAGGAACTCGGGGATGTAGCGGCCGCTCGCGGCGATCTGCTCGACCCGCTCGATCGCGGCGGGGGAGAAGAGGGCCATCCACAGTCCGCCGTCGGAGGCGAGGTTCTTCTGCGGGGCGAAGTAGTAGACATCCGCCTGGTCGGCCTCGTAGTCGATTCCGGCCGCCGCGCTGGTGGCGTCGATCACGGTCAGGGCGCCGGGGTCGGCAACCACCCGGGTAACCGGTGCCATGACGCCGGTCGAGGTCTCGTTCTGGGGCCAGGCGTAGACGTCGACGCCCTCCGTCGCAACGAACTCGCTGCGCGACCCGGCTGGGGCCTTGACCACGTCGGGCGCTTCGAGGAACGGAGCAGCCGCGGCCGCGGCGAACTTGCCGCCGAACTCGCCGAAGACGAGGTTCTGGCTGCGGCGGAGGATCAGGGAGAACGCGGCGGCGTCCCAGAACGCGGTGGACCCGCCGTTGCCGATAATGACTTCATAGCCGGCCGGGGCGCGGAGGAGGTCCGCGAGGCCGGTGCGCACGCGGCCGACCAGGTTCTTCACGGGTGCCTGACGATGGGAGGTGCCCATCACGCTCGCGCCGAATTTTAAGAGGTGTTCGAGTTGTTCCTTACGGATTTTCGACGGGCCGCAGCCAAATCGTCCATCAACGGGCAGAAGTTCCGGGGGAATTATCAGGTTCGACATACGGCGATTCTAATGGCCGTCGGCCGCGACGATAAGGTTGGGCACTACACCCCAGCCGAGAGGAAAGCCGGACATGACGGATCTGATCGACACCACCGAAATGTACCTCCGCACGATTCTCGACCTGGAAGAGGAGAACATCGTTCCCCTGCGGGCGCGCATCTCTGAACGCCTCGGGCACTCCGGACCGACCGTGTCACAGACCGTGGCCCGGATGGAACGGGACGGCCTGGTGGTCGTCTCCGGCGATCGGCACCTCGAACTGACCGTCGACGGGCGCAGGAAGGCCGTGCACGTGATGCGCAAGCATCGCCTGGCGGAACGCCTGCTCAGCGACGTGATCGGGCTTGAGTGGGAATTCGTCCACGACGAAGCATGCCGCTGGGAGCATGTGATGAGTGAGCGAGTAGAGCGCAAGATCCTCGAGATGCTCGGCCACCCCACCGAGTCACCGTATGGGAACCCGATCCCCGGACTGGACGAGCTGGGCGATTCGCCGGCCGTTGCGTTCATGACGGGCGTGACGAGCCTCGTCGACCTGGTTGCCGGGTCCACCGGCCCGGTCACCGCCATGGTGCGCCGTCTGGGCGAACCCGTGCAGGTCGAGCCCGAACTTCTGGCTCAACTGAAGAACTCCGGGGTGCTCCCCGGGGCCACGGGGGTCTTCTCCGCCGTGGGGTCCTACGTGCTCGTGCAGGTTCACGGGTTCGAGGGCGGCCTGGAGCTGCCGAACGAGGTCGCCGGCCACATCTTCGTCACCACTCCGGTGGCCGCCGCCTAGTCGCTCTCGTCGCCGTTATGCCCGGAAACTCCGAGGTATTGTTATCAATCTGTTAGAAATAATGGCGTTCGGTGTGACAATTAGTTGGGCGTCCCGTCGCTTGGAGGCGTCCACAGGCCCTCCCGCCGACGGACACGGATCAAGACGCCGTGCGCTCCCGTCACTTGCTTCGTTCCTCACACCCGCGATGAGCGCAGTGGACGGGGCAACGACCTAGTGTTGTCGAGGCGCCGGAGGTCAACACTTTGGCTCCTTTTGGGAACAAACCGTCTCGCCGGGCCCCGAACTCGATATCCGTCACCCACGCTTCCGTCCCCAACGACGTTGAACATGCGGAGCTCAGTCACTACCGAGCGGCCATCCCGGCGTATGCGTTCGCTCCGATGGACGACGAATACGCGTCCTCGTCCTCGTCCTCGGCCTCGGCCTCGGCGACGCAATCGGGTGCTCAGTCGGTGAAGGTCGCCGCTGCGGCGATGTCCTCCTACGCGGCGTCTTATTCCGGTCCGTCGTCGGCCGAGTACCTGGCCGCACCTGCCTACCCGAATGTCGACCTGGCATCCGTCTACAGCGTCGCTTCCGGTTACCAGGGCGTTCCCTATGTCTATGGCGGGGCCACCCCGGCCGGTTTCGACTGCTCCGGGTTCGTCATGTACGTCTACGCTCAGTTCGGCATCTCGCTGCCGCATTCCTCGACGGGGCAGGCGGCGGCGGGGACCCGCATCCCGGTCTCGCAGGCGCAGCCGGGGGACCTCGTCATCATGGACGGCCACGACGGGTTCTATGCGGGCAACGGAAACATCCTGCACGCTCCGTATGAGGGCGCGTCCGTGCGCGTGCAGCCGATCTGGACCAGCTCCTACTACATCGTTCGGCTCGGAACCTGACGTGCCGTAGCGCCCGAGCCGGCCGCGGCCGGCCCGAGATGAATGTTTCGTAACACCTAGCACATTCGGCGCCCGGCACTTCGCAGGGGCGCCGAATGTGGGTTAACCTGAAGCCCTGATGTTTTGCGAGTTTTCGGGAGAGCCACTGCGCGGGCGGCGCACGATCCACACCATGGATGTGCGCTGCCGCTCCGCGTTGCGGCGGAACGGTCGAGCAAACCTGAGTTGCGCGTGTCGGGGACACGGTGTGGCCGGTAGGGCGTTGTCATTGTGACGGCGCCCTTTTTGTTTGCCTGTTCGCTCCTTCTTGCTGACTGTCGTAGTTCGAATGGCTGGAAGCCGTCCAGCCCTTTTCGAAAGGGAACGCATGCGCACACTGGTCCTCAATGCGGGGTATGAGCCCCTCGCCGTGGTGTCATTCAAACGAGCACTCGTGCTGGTGATGAATAACAAGGCAACGGTCGTGCAGGCCGACCAGGGACATCCGATCTATGCCGCCTCCGGCTCCTGGGAACGGCCGAGCGTCATCCTGCTCACCCGGTATGTGCGCATTCCGCGGTCCCGGGCCGTGCCGGTCAGCCGGCGGGGCGTGCTGCGCCGGGACGAGCACCGCTGCGGGTACTGCGGCAAGACGGCCAGCACGATCGACCATGTGGTGCCGCGGTCGCGGGGCGGACGGGACTCCTGGGACAACCTCGTGGCCTGCTGTCTGCGCTGCAACAACATCAAGAGCGACCGCACGCCGGCCGAGATGGGCTGGAAACTCCTCTTCCTCCCGGGTTTGCCGGTCGGCACGACCTGGGTGGTGCGCGGCGCCGAGCGACCGTTGCCGCAGTGGGACGAATTCCTCGCTCCCGCGGCCTAGGCAGAAAAGTAACGGGGCAGAGAAGCAACGGGGCAGAAAGTCACGGGGAAGAAATGTAACGGGGAAGTAACGCCAGAAAGTGACTTCCCGGGCCCCGTCCCCTAAGGTTGGAGAGCGCCGAACCCCGATCTTGGTGCGTTAGAGGAAAATCTTTTGCCCCAATCCGGCGTACCTGGCACTCCTGGTTCGCCAGAGACCCCGATTTCTGCTCCCACGCGCCGTGAACTGCGCGCGCAGCGCGAGGCCACGCAGACTCAGGACGACGCCACCGTGAACCTTCCGGTGGCCCTGAACCTTCCGGTGGACGTGGCCGTGGACGTGCCGGTGGCCGTGCGCATTCCTGCTGCGGGTGCGGCAAGCGCAATTCTGAATGTCGACGTCGCGTCGATCGTGACGCGGAGCAACCGGCTGAACCCGGTCGCGCGTCCGCGCTTCGCCCCGGCAGCCGGCCGCCCGGCACCCCGGTCCCGCCGCCGGAGGCCGCTGAAAATCGCGGTGACCCTGATGGCGATCCCCGGTCTGTTCCTCACCGCCGGTCTTCCGTCGTATGCG
Organism: Cryobacterium sp.; assembly: GCA_035581905.1. Lineage (GTDB taxonomy): Bacteria > Actinomycetota > Actinomycetes > Actinomycetales > Microbacteriaceae > Cryobacterium. Next base: position 6 of record DATISQ010000018.1, on the reverse strand, counting down.
TTCTCG
>DATISQ010000017.1:0-2899 GCA_035581905.1 Cryobacterium sp. | reverse complement strand
ACCCCGGTCTCCCCCAGCGACGGCAGCACCGCCTCGATGTAGTTCAGGAACGACTCCGACGGCCCCACGATCAGCACACCCGAGTTCTTCAGGCGATCGCGATGCGTATATAAGAGGTACGCCGCACGGTGCAGGGCCACGGCCGTCTTGCCGGTGCCCGGCCCGCCTTGCACGACGAGCACACCCTTCAGCTCTGAACGGATGATCCGGTCCTGCTCCGCCTGAATCGTCGACACGATATCGCTCATGTGCCCGGTGCGCTGGGCGGTGAGCGCGGCCAGCAGTGCGCCCTCCCCCTGGTGCGCGGCGGCCGCATCGCCCTCGAGCAGCGCGGCGTCGAGGATCTCGTCTTCGATCCGCACGATGTCCCGCCCCTTCGAGAGCAGGTGCCGGCGGGCGCGGGCGCCGAGCGGGGTGGCCGCGGTGGCCTGGTAGAACGCGCTGGCCTGCGGCACCCGCCAGTCGAGCAGGATGGGCTGCAGGTCTTCGTCGCGCAGCCCCAGCCGGCCGATGTAGCGGTAAACAGAATCAGAATCAGAGCCGGAATCAGCATCAGAGGCGGCCACTTCGAGCCGGCCGAACGCCAACCGGTCGTCGACCTCACGCAGCTGCACGATACGGTCTTCGTAGAGCCGCGCGAACGTGTCCCGCTCGGAACGCGACTGGTGGTTGCCGCCCACGTCGAGACGCCGCACGGCCACGAGCTGCTGCTCGGCCTCCCGCTGCAGCGCGTCGAGTCGCGCATACAGGTTCGCGACATACTGCTGTTCCCGCTGAAGCTCCTGGTCGACCACGCGCACACCCCTTGAAATCCGAGCTTCAAGTTTACTCGGGTCATTATGGGTGGGCGACCGAGCAAATTCGGGTGCCGCTGGATCTGATTCCCCCACAACGGGTGGCACCTGCTTTGGGTGCAGCATGTACCGATGTGGCTGAGTTTTCTTCCTCTAGTCGCAATATGTTGGCGCCGAGGGTCACCCCCCGCGTGTACGCAGTGGTTCTGATGCTGGCCGGCGCGCTGAGTCAAAGGTCGTCATGGTGAACAACTTCAGTCGGATCAGGGGTCGCAGCTTCGCCGCGGCCCTCACGATTTCTGCACTCGCACTCGGAACCATCGTCGGCGCCGCGCCGGCCACCGCGGCGGTCGACCCGAACACGGGATCGATCGGCGGCACCGTCACACAGAACACGAACGGCACCGTGTCGGCAGGCCCACTGACGAGCGTCTCCGTCTACTCGGACCCCACCAAGGAATACGTGGCCGGCGCCGACACGGATGCGGACGGCCTGTACTCCATCACCGGGCTGGCGGCGGGCAGCTACGTGCTGCAGTTCAGCCCCCAGGAACCAGGAGGCCTGGCTCCGGAATTCTTCGATGACTCAGCGGACTACGCCTCGGCGCAGCGTGTCGTCGTCGCCGCCGGGCCCCGGTGTCGGGCATCGACGCCCTGCTGGAGCAGGGCAGCACGATCACCGGAACCCTGACCAAGAGCAGTGGAGGGGCCACGGTTCCTGCCGAGGGCGTCAGCGTCTACGCCTCCTCCACCGACTGGTGGAGCACCGGATTCGCCCTCACGGATGCCGACGGCCGGTACACCGTCGACGGGCTCCCCGCGGGAAACTACAACCTGGAATTCGACGCCGGTGACCCCGGAATCGTGTCCAAGTGGCACTCGAACGCGATGACCTCCGCGTCGGCCACGGTCATCGCCGTAGCACCCAAGGCCGCCGTGGTCGGCATCAACGCAAACCTCGAGGAGGCGAGCACGATCACGGGCACGGTCACGCAGAACATCGCTGGCACCGTCACGAATGCCGACAGCATATCGGTGGATGTCTTCACCCCGGCCGGCGCGTATGTGCGCTCGACGGCCACGGACGTTGACGGCAATTACTCGGTCGGTTCGCTGATGGCCGGAAGCTACAAGGTGGGCTTCGGCCAGGACGGAACGTCGTCCGGCCTGGTCCCCGAGTTCTTCGACAACGTGTCAGCCCTCTCCGCCGCGACGCCCGTGACCGTCGGGGCCGCCGCGACCACCACCAGCATCAACGCCGAGCTGAGCGACACGCCGATTGCGACGCCGGCCCAGGTCGAACGCCTCTCGGGACCCGACCGATTCTCCACGTCCGCGGCGATTTCCGCAGCGAGCTTCGACCCCGGAGTACCGGTGGCGTATATCGCCAGTGGCGCTAACTTCCCCGACGCCCTCTCGGCAGCGCCAGTAGCCGGCAAGAACGGCGGTCCGGTGCTGCTGGTTACGGCAGAGGGCATCCCCACCCCGGTGGAGGAAGAGCTGAAACGGCTCAAGCCGGCTCGAATCGTCGTTCTCGGTGGCCTCAACGCGATCTCGAGCAGCGTTGAGAAGGCATTGAAGGACCCCAAGTTCGGAGCGGCAGTCACCCGCACGGCCGGACCCGACCGCTTCGCGACGTCCGCGGCGATCTCTCAGGCCGCCTTCACCTCCGGGGTGTCCGTGGCCTATGTCGCCAACGGGTACAACTTTCCGGATGCGCTCTCGGCGGCACCGGTCGCCGGCAAGAATGGCGCGCCGGTGCTCCTGATGACCACCGATGGGATCCCAGCGACCATCCAGGACGAACTGACGCGTCTGAAGCCCGACCGTATTGTGGTGCTGGGTGGGGTCCACGCGATCTCCGACACTGCGCAGACCCTGCTGAAGAAGTTCACGGCCGGGACCGTCACCCGCCTCTCCGGCGCGGACCGCTTCGCCACCTCCGCGGCGATCTCAGAAGCGAACTTCGCCGCCGGTGCTCCGGTGGTGTACGTCGCGAACGCCCACAACTTCCCCGATGCACTTTCGGGCGCCCCGGTTGCGGGCCTCAAGTCCGCTCCGGTGCTCCTGGTCCCCACCGACGGCATTCCCGCAGTGATCCAGGC
>DATISQ010000016.1:0-1592 GCA_035581905.1 Cryobacterium sp. | reverse complement strand
GGAGCAGGTGCGGTCGGGCACGCGGCGATCCAGCTCGCCCGGTGGGCGGGAGCATCCGTTGTCACGACTGTGAGCGGTCCGGCGAAGGCGGCGCTCGCCACGGCGGCTGGCGCGCAGCACGTGCTCACCTACACCGACTCGGACATTGTTCAGCAGATCCGGGCGATCGCGCCGGAGGGGGTGGACCTGATCGTGGAGGTCGCACCGGCCCAGAATGCACGGCTCGACCTGGCCGTCATCCGCAATCGGGGGTCGATCGCGGTCTATGCCAACAACGGCGGCGACCAGGTGACGCTCGATGTGCGGCAGCACTTCAGCCTCAACGTGCGCTACCAGTTCGTGCTGCTCTACACGGTGGGTGCCGACGTGATTCGGGCGACGGCTGAGGACATCAATGCGGCCCTCGTCGATGGCGCGCTGACTGTGGGGGAGGAGGTGGGGCTGCCGCTGCACCGCACTGACCTGGCGCACACGGCGGATGCCCATGCCCTAGTCGAGAGTGGGGTTGTGGGGAAGGTGCTGATCGACGTCTCGGCGGGTCAGTAGGAACTTGCGCGCCGGGCTCGCACACGATGCAATGTGCGAGCCCAGCCGATGCTCAGTAGCTGCCGGCAGGTTCGGTCGAAGACGCGCCGGAGAGTAGCGCGGCGCTGCCGGAGACACCGAGGCGGCTCGCCCCGGCTTCGATCATGGCCAGGGCGTCATCGAAGCTGCGCACCCCGCCCGAGGCCTTCACCTGGACCCGGTCGCCCACGGTCTGCTTCATCAGGCGAACGGCGTGCACGGTCGCTCCGCCGGCGGGGTGGAAACCGGTGGAGGTCTTGACGAAGTCGGCTCCCGCAGCGACGGATGCCTGGCAGGCGCCGACGATCTCGGCATCGGTCAGCGCAGCGGATTCGATGATCACCTTGAGCACCTTCGGTGCCGGAACGCTGGCCCGCACGGCCGCGATGTCGGCCTGGACGTCCGCGAACCGGCCGGCCTTGACGGCACCGATGTCGATGACCATGTCGACCTCATCGGCACCCTGCTCGATGGCGAGGGCGGCCTCGGCGGCCTTGATTGCGGAGTGGTGCTTTCCGCTGGGGAAACCGCAGACGACCGCGACCTTGAGGTCGGTGCCGGCCGGGATGCTGAGCGGCAGCATCGACGGGGAGACGCAGATCGAGTAGGTGCCGAGCTCGATGGCCTCGGCGATGAGTGCGGTCACGTCTGCTGCCGTGGCCTCGGGCTTCAAGAGAGTGTGATCGATGTGCTGGGCGACCATAGCGGCGCTGAGGGGGAGGGTGGGGGTCGAAGTCATGGTGTGTCCTTAGTTGGTGACGGGTGCGGGTGCGGGTGTGGGTTCGCCTTGGCGCTCCAGGACCACGACGAAGGCGCGGTAGAGCACCAGGCCGAGGGCGGCGACCGCCGCGAGAATCAGCAACACCGTTCCGTAAGAGGCCGCCTGCTCGGTGCCGGCGATGCCCCCGAGCAGGTTGGGCTTCAGGTCCATCAGGGTTGCGGTGTAGGCGATGCCGATCGGCACTGCCATGTTGATGGTGAGGTTGTAGAAGCCGATGGCGATACCGGATTTCTCGACCGGCACCCGC
>DATISQ010000015.1:0-5411 GCA_035581905.1 Cryobacterium sp. | reverse complement strand
CAACGCCAACAAGGCGCTGATGAACCTCGGCTACGAGGCCATGTTCCCGAAGACCGTCACCGACGTGAACCCGGCCATCCTGGCCGCGCTCTCGCCGAACGCCGACGAGAACCACGACTTCTTCTCCGGGTCGGGCTCCTCTTACGTCATCGGCAAGGCCGTCAACACGGAAGACGCCGACTGGGACTTCTAGCCCCGGCCGGGTGATCGCACCCCCGCACCGACGTCGACACTTCCGGTCGAGTCCGCCCGCTCTGCCGGGCGAACTCGACCGGAACTGTCTGTTTCGGGACCTACGTCGTGGCCGGCGGTGCGGGGTCGTCGCCCCGGGACCAGGCGATCGCGACAAGCCGACGCAGCACGTTGAGGTCGATGTCGTCGAGCTTCTTCACGTAGACGCACCCTGCCCCTTCCGTGTAGGTGCCGAGCTGCGGGAGGAGCGCAGCACCCTCGGGCAGGTCTTTGAGCCCGTAGATGGACAGTTGCGCCTTGCGCGGCGAGAACCCCGTCTTCATCCAGTCGCCGTGCGTGCGCGGGTTCGCGGGCGACACGTAGTGAAAGCTCCCGTAGCCCACAATCGACGGACCCCACAGGACCGGGGTCGCGCCGGTCACCTCGCGGAAGATCGCATCGAGTGCCTTGCCGTCCTCGCGGCGGCGGGCGGGCGTCGCGGCCTCGAGGAAGTTCTCGACGGAGGCATCCGTCGGCTGCGTCTTGTTTTCGACCATGGCCTCATTATCGCGCGGGCTGCCCTGGCCGGGAATACGTGCCGAGGTTCCGAATTCTGACGCGCGTTTAGGGATTCAAACGCTGGCGGGACCAAGTGTTTAGCTGGTTGAACGCCCCCGCCGTTTCCGAGGATCCGGCGCAGACCTACCTTCATGGGAGGGATGGCCCACCCGAGGGTCTTCCCGCCGAGCGCAGGGGCAGCCACCATGAAACAGATATTGAAGCGAACCGGCATGGCCACATCGATTACCGCGATCACAGCGGTGAGCGTCCTGGCGTTCAGCGGGGTCGCCTACGCGGACATCATTCAGGACAGCATCGAGGGATCGGCCAGTGTCACCCTCGTTGCGGGATCGGAAACGGCCGGAAGCGCCACGATGAGGCTCAACGCCAACGGCAAGAGTGACGGTGACCTCGGATGCAACATCGATCCGGGGGAGAGCCCGCTGAAACTTACCGTGATCGCACCCTCCGGCGTCACGGCCAGCCCCAATCCCGTGGTCATCACGAACTGCACCGACGATTTCCCGGTCAGCTTCACGGCGGACACCACCGCCCAGAGCGGTACCGTGACGGTCGTCATCCTGGCGCAGCCGGCCGGCGGCGGAGAGTTCAAGAACCAGGTCGGCATCCCCATCACCATCACCCAGCCGGTTCCGACGAACACCGCACCTTCGGTTTCGGTCAGCGGGGTGAGCAACGGGGCCAGCTACGAAATCGGTGCCGTACCGACCGCCGGCTGCCTGGTGGTCGACGCCGAAGACGTCAACCCCGCGGCCGCCTCCGTGACCACCGGAACGCTGCTGAATGGCCTCGGCACCCAGACCACGACCTGCGGCTACACCGATGCCGGCGGGCTCACGGCCCCAACGGCGACGGTGACCTACACGGTCGTCGACTCCGTCGACCCGACGATTACGTACACGCTCAACCCGGCCGACGCCAACGCCAACGGCTGGTACACGAGCGACGTCACAGTCGACTTCACCTGCACGGATGTCGGAGGTTCCGGCATCGCCACGTGCCCGGCCGACACCACCCTGACCGACGGTGTGCACAACGTGACCGGCACCGCGACGGACAACGCCGGCAACACCGCCGACGCGACCGCATCCGTGGTCAACATCGACACCGTCGACCCGACCATTTCGTACACTCTCAACCCGGTCGCCCCCGAGGGCAACGAAGGCTGGTACACAACCGACGCGGGCGTCATCGTCCACTTCACATGTGAGGACGTGGGAGGATCCGGAATCGCCACGTGCCCGGGCGACACGACACTGCACGACGGCGCGAACCGGTCGGTGACGGGTACCGTGACCGACAAGGCCGGCAACACGACGACCGTGACCACGTCCGGGATCAACATCGACTCCGTCGACCCGACCATCTCGTCCACGCTCGACCCGGCCGGCGCCAACGCCGGCGGCTGGTACGCGACGGACGTCCGCGTCGGCTTCACCTGCCTTGATGCGGGATCCGGCATCGCCACCTGCGCGGGCGGCACGACCCTGGTCGAGGGGAAGGACCAGTCAGTGACGGGCACCGCGACCGACCGGGCCGGCAACACCGCGACCGTGACCGTGTCGGGGATCAACATCGACACGACCGCACCCACGGTTGCTCTCCTGGGCGGCCCCACCGGCAGCTACCAATACGGAAACAACCCGGCCGCGCCCAGCTGTTACGCGACCGACACCCTGTCGGGTATTGCCTCCTGCGTCGTGACCGGCGGCGGGACCACAGTCGGGGATCACTCGTACCTGGCGACCGCGACCGACAAGGCCGGTAACACGAGCACGTCGAAGCTCGCGTACACGGTGCTGGCCTGGACCCTGAAGGGCTTCTACGCCCCGGTCGACATGGGAGCCAACGTCTGGAACACGGTGAAGGGCGGCAGCTCGGTTCCGCTGAAGTTCGAGATCTTCTCCGGCGCCGAACTCACCAGTATCTCGGCCGTCAAGAGCTTCACCGCCACGGCCGTGACCTGCCCGGGTTCGTCCGCGGTGATGGATGCGATCGAACTCACCACCACGGGCGGGACGAGCCTGCGGTATGACTCGACATCGGGACAGTTCATCCAGAACTGGCAGACCCCCAGGAAGCCGGGCACGTGCGCAGTGGTCACCATGACCGCCCAGGACGGTTCGACGATCAGTGCCAACTTCATGCTGAAGTAGGCACCGAGCGCAAAGCGGAACACGGAAGGCCCCGAGCGGAACTCGGGGCCTTCCGTCATGCGCCCACCAGACGAGCGAATCCTGCCGGCCGCTGCGGGCCGCCACGCACTACGGCCGAGGTGAACCCGGTTCGCCGCGTTCGTCACGGAGCAGCTCGAAGGCGCTTTCACGGTCCTTGAGCGCCAGCTTGCGGAGCACGGCCGAAACGTGCACCCGCACGGTCGTCGGTGAAACGAAGAGCCGGCTCGCGACCGCTTTGGTGGAATTCCCTTCCGCCAGCAACTCCATCACCTCCCACTCACGCGCGCTGAGCTTGCCCGCGGCGACCGTGTGACGCCGGAAGCGCCGTCGGGTGGGCGCCCGGAACTCGCCGAGCACCCGCATCATCAGCTCTGGCGGCATCGCCGCCTCGCCCGCCAGCACTCGTCCCAACGCCACCGGCAGCGCGTCGGGGTCGGTGTCCTTGAGCAGATAGCCGGCTGCTCCCGCGCGCAGGGAATCGAAGAGGTCCTCATCCTCCCGGGACATCGTGAGCATGACGACTGACGTCTCCGGCAGGGTCCGGGTGATCTGCTGGGCCGCGTAGATGCCGTTCCCCGGCATATGGATGTCCAGCAGGGCGACGTCGGGACGGTGCTCGAGGGCGAGCCGGATCGCATCCTCTGCGCTCGCTCCCTCGCCGCAGATTTCGCAGCCGCCGGCCATCAGGGCCTGGCGGATCCGCGACCGCATGGGGGCATGGTCGTCGGCGATCACGACGCGGATGCCGGCGCCGTCTACCACTGCACCGTCACCACGCTTCCCCCCGCCGGTTGTGCCTCCACGCTGAACGTTCCCGGAAGCGCCCGTGCCCGAGCCCGCATGCTGATCAGGCCGTAACCGGTGGTGTCGGCGCCGGCTGATACTTCGAACCCCACGCCGTCGTCCGCGATGGCGAGACGCCGACGGCCTCCGGCCTCACTGAGCTGGATGTAGGCGCTTGTGGCTTTGCCGTGTTGCACCGCGTTGGACAACGCTTCCCGCGTGATGCGCATGAGCGCGTGCTGCTGCTCCGCATCGACCGTGATGGTCTCATCGAGATCGACCTGGAGGTCGATGCCGTATCTGGCGGCCAGTTCCGTCGCCGCTCGGTGCACAGTGAAACTGAGAGGCTCGTCGCTCGTGCGTCCGAGCGCCTGCACGGCGGCCCGCGCCTCGTCGAGGGCACGATCGCAGGCGTTGACGATGTGGATGCCGCAGGTCACGTCTGCGGGGATGGCGTGGCTTTCCGCGCGGATATAGGCGAGCTCCTGGATCACTCCGTCGTGGAGCTCGCGCGCGAGCCTCCGCCGATCGTCGAGCACCGCCGCGGTGACCTGCGCTTGCCAGTAGGTGCGGATCTCCCGCGCCGCGCCGACCAGCAGCAGCAGGTAGCATCCGGTGCGGAGGAGATCGCCGGTGTACAGCCAGTCCGTATACAGGGATGGGAAGAGCACGTAGTTCAGGCGGGCGAACGCCCCGAGCGCGCAGGCCGGACCGAGCCAGCGGAGCAGTTCGTCGTCGCGTTTGGCCGACTGGGACGCAAAGGCCACCGAGGCGATGAAGAAGCTCACTGCCGCTGCGCCCTGCGCGAGGAGCAGCATGGGATGGCCCGTGAGGAGTGCGTTCTGCGCGGACACCGCGGCGGAGTCCGGGTCGAAGGCAACGGGAAGCCGGTCCCGGCCTATCCAGAGGGCGAGGAAGACCGCGGCCACCAGGGGGAGGGACGCCAGCGCGAGCAGCCTGCGCCGGAGCATCCGCTTCGCCAGCCTCATATTCGCCAGGGCCGCGGCCAGGATCAGGAGGGCGCCCGCGACACGGATGGCCAGGGGAAGCCAAATATCCAGGGTCCCCGTACTGAACCCGCCGAGGACCTCAGTCAGGAAGGTCAGGCCCAGGCCCGCCATCGCCAGCAGGATGAGACCGTGGAAGAGCAGCAGATCCTGCAGCCGGCCATGGCGCACGAACCGGCCGAAAACGAGGGCCGCCACCAGGAAGGCCACGCAGGCATCGACCGAGTCGAGCACGAGGTGAGCCGAGGGGTTGCGGAACCCGAAGAGCACGGCGGGACTCCACAACAGGGCACCCGTGACGACCAGTCCGACGGCCCAGGCGGCGATGGTGAGTCGCCGGCGACCGGCCCACGCCGCGATCGCGTGCACCCGCCGGTCAGGCTCTGCGCCGCGGTCGTCGTCACGCGGCTGCCCCGCAGGGGACAGCGGAGGGGCGGCGAAAACCGCGGGGGAGCGAGAACTTCGGGGTTCTGTGGTGCCCATGAGAATCGCCTTGGGAACGCGTTGCCGCAGCTGTGGGGTCAGCCGCTCGAGTGAGGTGAGCTTAGCCGCGCGGCCTCCCGGGCGGTCAGCCCCCGAGTGGGGGACAGGGCAGACGGATGCCCGAACGCGCATCGCGCGCCCGGGCATCCGTTCTGCTGCGGGGTGCTACTTCCCGGTGTCGGACGTGGCGTCCGCCTCCGCCTCGAGG
>DATISQ010000014.1:0-1600 GCA_035581905.1 Cryobacterium sp. | reverse complement strand
CGCACCGAGAAGCAGAGCCCGTGTGCCTGCCCTGGCCCGTGGTAGGGATCCTGGCCGAGGATCATCACCTTCACCGCGGCGTACGAAGTGAGGTGCAGCGCCGCGAACACCTCGTCGGCCGGCGGGTACACCGGGTGGTCCCGGCGCTCTGCGGCGACGAATGCCTGCAGCTGCGACCAGTACGGCAACTCGAACTGGTCGCGTAGGAGCGGATTCCAGTCGGTGGCCATCGTGCACATTGCCTAGCATGAGCGCAGTGTTCGATCATCTCGAACGAGCCCCGCTCGCCACGTTGCCCACACCGCTCGAAGCCGGTCCGACCCTGGGGGGTGTCGAGTCGTCGGGCGGCAGCCGGCTCTGGGTGAAACGCGACGACCTGACCGGACTCGGCGGCGGCGGCAACAAGGCGCGCAAGCTCGAGTACCTGTGCGGCGAGGCGGTGGCCGTCGGTGCCGGCTCGCTCGTCACGGTCGGCGCCGCGCAATCGAATCACTGCCGGATGACGGCCGCGGCGGGAGCGCGCCTCGGGCTCGAGACGCATCTGGTGCTGTCGGGCGACCGCCCGGTCGAGGCAACCGGCAATCAGCTGCTGTCGATGTTGTTCGGGGCGCAACTGCACTTCACCGGAGCCGAGGAGAGCCACTGGGGCGAACTGGAGGTTGCTCGCGAAGTGGTGACCGATCAGCTCGTCGCCGAGGGATTGGCGCCCTACGCGATCCCGATCGGGGGAAGCACCGACGTCGGAGCGCTCGGCTACGCGGCCGCATTCATCGAGCTGCTCGATCAGTGCGAAGCGGCAGGGGTGCTGCCGTCCCACGTGGTGTTCACCTCTTCGAGCGGCGGCACGCATGCCGGACTCCTCGCCGGGCGGGCGGCTGCCGCTCACGGAGGGCGCGACGTACCCGATGTGGTTGCGATCGGTGTGGCCAAGGGAGTCAACGTCGGCCGGCCCGACATCGCCGAGCTGGCGAACCGGACGCTGGCGCTGATGGGTTCGACGGCGATCGTGGCGCACGAGGACGTCGAGGTCGACGCCCGCTGGATGGGCGCGGACTACGCGGTGCCGACGGCGGACGGCGATGCGGCGATCCGCTGGGCAGCGACCACCGGGGGCTGGTTGCTGGACCGGACCTACTCCGGCAAGGGGTGTGCCGGCCTGCTGGGCCTGGCATCCGAGGGGCGTTTCGGCTCCGACGTGGTGTTCATCCACACCGGTGGCTGGCCGGCTCTGTTCGCTCCCGGCGGCGTCCCCGACTCGTGACGTGACGACCGTGCTGGCCGCGCTGCCGGTGCTGGCCGTGCTCGGCCTGATGCTCGGTCTGCGGTGGCCGGCCGCCCGGGCCGGTGTCGTGGTGGCGCTCGGTACGGCTGCGCTCGCAGTGCTCGCGTTCGACTTCGGTGGCGACGACAGCCCGTACGGGATCGACCGGGGGCTGCTCGGAGTCCTCGCCGAGGCGGGGTTCATCACGCTGACGATCGTGGCGATCATCGGCCCGGCGCTCGGCATCCACCACCTCCAGTCGGCGACCGGGGCGACGCCGATGCTGGAAGGAGCGCTGCGACGGATCTCGCCCGATCCGCGGGTGGTCGCACTCCTCAT
>DATISQ010000013.1:0-6979 GCA_035581905.1 Cryobacterium sp. | reverse complement strand
GCCGGTGCGCAGGATCTGCCCGGCGCCGTCCTCCGGCCGGTAATTCCGCTTGGCTCCGCCCGCGACGTCGCCGAGCGGATACAGCACGTATTCGTCGTTGTCGTCGTGGCGGATTTCGGCATGGAACGGTTGCAGACCGGCCAGCTGCAGGTCGGCATCCGGGGCCGACCCAATGGTGGTGAGAGTCGGCAACAGGTCGAACTCGCGCGGCATCTGGCCGTTCCAGTTCTTCGACCCGATCACGAAGATCAGCCGGGGCCGGCCCGCTCCCGGGGTGTAGTGCGTCGTCGTCACCCGGCGACGGATGCGTCGGTCGAAGGTCGGCACCAGCGGCAACAGGGTGGGCGGCGGCAGCGGCAGGGACAGGACCTCAGAGGTCGCCGCACTGCGCCGCCGAAGCAGCGGAGCCAGCGCGGCCCTGCTCCCGAGCGCGATGTGCGCCGAGCCGGTCAGCAGCCGCTGGATGACGGTCGCCTTGACGGCTCCGAGCCGGATGATGAGGCCGTCGGGACCGGACACGGAGACGGTCAGGCCGCGGTCGGCCAGGTCGGCGGCCAGGCCACGGATCTCCTTCAGCTTCATCGTGGTGCGCACGAACATTTCGGGCTTGCTCGAGAAGATCTCGACGTCGAGGCCGCTGGCCTTGATGGTGCCGCTCATCTGCTCGGCGCCGGTCGCCTCCGTGGTGTCGCCCGGCGCGCCTGGCTCCGCGAGGGAGAACTCCAGGTCGATGTCCAGGCGGGTGCTGGGGCTCATGACTACTTGGTGAGCGGTTCGGTGCCGGAACCCTCGCTCGTGGTGACCCGAAGGGTGCCGTTCAGTTTCCAGGTGGCACGGGGAGCGTCGGGGCCGATGTCGCGCGGCACCTCCACGGTCATGTCGATGAAGCTGTAGTTGATGACGGCGCTCTTGCCCGTCAGATAGGACCACATCTCCTTGCCGAGGTCGGTCCAGTCCTTGATGTTGTGGGCGTCGGGGCCGGTGGCGTTGGAAGTGGGTGCAGGGCTCTGGCTGTCAGTCACGGTGTGTTCCTTCTCGCTCGGTTGCGGGGAAATCGGCACTCGGTCATCAGACATCGGGCCCGGCAGGGCCAGAATCGGATCAACATTGAACCGCCGCGCACACAGCCGTCAGGAGCCTCGTCTGCCGCGCGTAGGCCCACCCTAGTTGAGCTCGGCGGCCGGGGGAAGAGCGCGGTTCCCCGGGTTTCCGTCGGTGGTCTCGGTTAGCCTCGAAACAACCGTGACCAGCGCTTCCGTGTGCGGCCCGGCGTTTGTGGAAAGAGGAGATCCCCGTGTTCCTGCTCGACCCTGCCACCGTTGTCTACTCGGCGAGCGACCTCAGCGCCGCAGCCGCCTGCGAGTGGGCGCTGTTGCGCCGGCTCGACTCGAAACTGGGACGCATCGATGCCGCCCCGGCAGTCGAAGACGCCATGCTCCGGCGCACCGCCGAGCTCGGCGACGCCCACGAGCTGCGGATGCTTGAACAGCTGCGCGCGACCCGCACCGTCGTCGAAATCGAACGTGGGGGCCCCTCCGACATCATCACCGCCGTCCGGACGAGCGAGGCGGCCCTCCGCGCGGGTGCCGAGGTGGTGTTCCAGGCCGCCTTCTTCGACGGGCGATTCCTGGGTTACGCGGACTTCATCATCCGCACCGAGAGTGACAGTGACAGTGACAGTGACAGCGGCGGTGAGGGCGACGACGCGCACGGTGACCGCGCCGCGACCTACGAGGTCTACGACACGAAGCTGGCCCGCTCGGCGAAGATCACGGCACTGCTGCAGCTCGCGGCGTACAGCGACCAGTTGCAGCTGATGGGCATCCCGACCGGTGAGAACGTGCACCTCCTGCTGGGTGACGGCCGCACGAGCTCGCACCGGCTGCAGGACATCCTGCCGGTCTACCGCGCCCGGCGGGCCCGACTCGAGAGGCTGGTCGACGAGCGCCTCGCCGACCCGGTCCCCACCCCGTGGGGTGACCCTCGCTACGCCGCCTGCGGCCGCTGCACCCTGTGCGAGGAGCAGGTGCAGCAGCACCGGGACGTGCTCCTGGTCGCGAACCTGCGGCTCAGCCAGCGCGCCCGGCTGCGCACCATGGGTGTGTGCTCCATCGACGACCTCGCCGCGCGCCAGGAGCCCGTCCCCGGCCTGTCAGACGCCACGCTGGCGACCCTGCAGGGGCAGGCCCGGCTTCAGATCGCCCCGCGGGGCCCCGACCGGCCGCTGAACTGGGAGCTCATCAACCCGGCCGCCCTCGCGGCGCTGCCCGCGCCCGACGCCGGGGATATCTTCTTCGACTTCGAGGGTGATCCGCTGTACCAGGAACGGGGCGGCCAGGAGGGCGGCAGCGGCCAGTGGGGGCTGGACTACCTGTTCGGGCTGGTCGAGCCGGACGACACCTTCCGCACCTTCTGGGCGCACGACCACGCGGAGGAACGCCAGGCTCTGATCGACTTCCTGGAGTATGTGCGGGAGCGCCGCTCGCGGCATCCGGGGCTCCACATCTACCACTACGCCCCCTATGAACGCACTCACCTGCTCGGCCTCGCCGCCCGCCACGGCGTCGGCGAGGAGGCGGTCGACGACCTGCTGCGCCAGAACGTGCTGGTAGACCTCTACCCGATCGTGCGGCAGGGTTTCCGAATCGGCAGCCGCAGCTACTCGCTCAAGAAGCTCGAGCCGCTCTACATGGGTCTTACGGAGCGGGAGGGCGTGGCCAACGCCGCCGACTCGATCACCGAATACGTGCGTTCGCGCAGCCTGCTGGCCGCCGGGCAGACGGATGCCGCCGAGCGGATTCTGACGGACATCGCCCGCTACAACGCGTACGACTGCCGCTCCACCCTGCGCCTGCGCGACTGGCTGCTGGCGCGCGCGGCCGAGGGGGAGGCCGACACGGCCGCGTCGCCGGCGACCCTGGCGGGCGTGGCCCTGCCGGTTCGGGAACCGGACCCGGTCTACCTCGAGCTGTCCGCGTTGCTCGCCGACGTTCCCCCGGCCGAGCGCAGCGCCGACCAGACCGCCCTCGCCCTGGCCTCGGCGGCGATCGACTACCACCGGCGAGAGCAGAAATCGTTCTGGTGGGACCACTACAGCCGCCTGGGCGCGCCCATGGACGACTGGGCCGACACGCGGGACGTGCTCATCGTTGAGAGCGCCACCGTGCACCTGGGCTGGCACCGGGAGGGCCGCCAGGCGCTCGACCGCCGGGTGCTGCGCCTGACCGGGGCGCTCGCACCGGGCAGTTCGATCAAGGTCGGGCAGAACCCGTTCCTGCTCTACGACCTGCCCTACCCGCCCATCAGCCGCAGTGACGCGCCGGGCGCGCGCACCGCACACAACAAGGCGACCATCGTCGACGTGATCGACGAGTCGGTCTACCTGGTCGAGGAGGTGCTGGAGCGCGATGCGCCGGCCCACCGGGAACTGCCGATCGCCCTCACCCCCGGCACCCCGCCGCCGGCCGGCAGCCAGGTCACTGCGATCTCGGAGTGGGGCCGGGCCGTGCTCTCCCGGTGGCCGGAACCGCTGCCGGACGCGGCCTTCGATCTGCTGCGCCGCCGCCCGCCCCGGCTGCTCGGGGCGAGCGGGCTGGCGCAGCCCGGTGCCGGCGACGGTGCCGGCGACGGCGAGGTTGACGTGCGCACCGTCATCCGGGACACCCTGCTCGTGCTCGACCGGTCCTATCTTGCGGTGCAGGGCCCGCCCGGGACCGGCAAGACCTTCGTCGGCTCGAGGGTGATCGCCGACCTTGTCGTGCGGCACGGCTGGCGGATCGGCGTGGTCGCGCAGTCCCACGCGGCGGTCGAGAACATGCTCCGGGCCGTTCTGGCTGCGGGCGCCGAGCCCGGACTGGAGGCCGGGCTGGAGCCCGGGCGGGTCGGCAAGAAGGCGAAGAAGGGCGACGAGAAGAAGCCGGTGCCGTGGACCCTGCTCGACACCAAGACCTTCGCCCGGTTCACCGGCCAGTCCGGCGGCTGGGTGCTCGGCGGCACCGCCTGGGACTTCAGCAACGCCGACCGGGTGCCGCGGGGCTCCCTCGACCTGCTCGTGGTCGACGAGGCCGGCCAGTTCTCCCTGGCCAGCACCATCGCGGCGGCGGTCGCGGCCGAGCGCCTCCTGCTGCTGGGCGACCCGCAACAGCTGCCGCAGGTCACTCAGGGCACGCACCCCGAACCGGTCGACGGTTCGGCGCTCGGCTGGCTCAGTGACGGCCACCAGGTGCTCCCGCCGGAATTCGGCTACTTTCTGAAGACCAGCTGGCGTATGCATCCGAGCGTGTGCGCCGCGGTGTCGGCGCTGTCCTATGAGGGCCGGCTGCTCTCGCACCCCTCCGACCGCCGCCTCGAGGGGGTGGAGCCGGGCCTGCACCCGCTGCCCGTGCCGCACCGGTTCAACTCCACCTCGTCGGTGGAGGAGGCCGAAACCGTGGTGTCACTGGTGACCGGCCTGCTCGGCCGACCCTGGACATCCGGCGGCCGGAGCGCACCGCTGGCCCAGGGTGACGTGATCGTGGTGGCACCCTACAACGCGCAGGTCGAGCTGCTGCGCCGCCACCTCGCGCAGGCCGGGCTCGGTGACGTGCCGGTCGGCACGGTCGACAAGTTCCAGGGCCGGGAGGCGGCCGTCGCCGTGATCTCGCTGGCCGCTTCCGCGGCGGAAGACGTTCCGCGCGGCCTCGAGTTCCTCCTCCTGGCGAACCGGTTGAACGTGGCCGTCTCCCGCGCTCAGTGGGCGGCCTGGCTGGTCTACTCCCCGGCCCTGACCGAGGCCCTGCCGTCGAGTGTGGAGACCCTGGCCCAGCTCAGCGCGTTCATCACCCTGGTCACGCCCGACCGGGCCTGACCACACGAAAAGGCACCCCCACTCCGGCGTGATTCACGCGGACTGAGGGTGCCTTCGGTGGTTCGTGCTACTCGGCGTCGAGGTCCGTTTCGAGGAGCTTGACGAGGGATTCGAGAGCCTCGTCGGCTCCGTCGCCCTCGGCGCGCAGCACGACGACGTCACCGTTGGACGCGCCCAGGCTCATCAGCGACAGGATGCTCGAGGCATCCATGGCGTCTTCGGCCGGGTCGGACTCGAGGGCGATGGTGACCTCGATGGTCAGATCGCCGACGGCCGACGCGAAGATCGATGCGGGGCGCGCGTGCAGGCCGACGCGGCTCGCGATGGTGGCTTTACGTTCGGACATGGTTCCTCCTAATTGGTGCCCGGCGAAGGGGTGGCTCGCCGGTGATGATGCGATGCGACGGGATCCGAAGCGGCTAGAGACCCAGCTCTTCAAGTATGGGCAGTTCGGCGCGCACACGCGTACGCGCTTCGTCCGAATTACGGGCCGAAACGGCGAGCTGGGCGAGTTTCTGCGCCT
Source organism: Cryobacterium sp. (assembly GCA_035581905.1). Classification (GTDB taxonomy): domain Bacteria; phylum Actinomycetota; class Actinomycetes; order Actinomycetales; family Microbacteriaceae; genus Cryobacterium. The sequence goes on along the minus strand of DATISQ010000013.1, from coordinate 1,610 downwards.
GTTCGAGCGTGACGGACTTCAGCACGGCGCCCACGGCCGACATCGACCGGGCCGTCATGGACAGGGTGTTGACACCCAGCCCGACGAGCACGACGGCGAGCACCGGGTCGGCTGCGGCTTCACCGCAGACACCGACGGGCTTGTTGTGGCCCTCGGCGAGCGACCCCGCGACAGTGAGCTGGATCAGCTGCAAAACGGCAGGCTGCCACGGTGAGTTCAATGCGGCGAGCGTGCCGAGTTGCCGGTCGGCGGCCATCGTGTACTGGGTGAGGTCGTTCGTGCCGAGGCTGACGAATTCGGCTTCGGTCAGGATGCTCGCCGAGCGGAGCGCTGCGGAGGGAACCTCAACCATGACGCCGGGGGTCTTCAGCCCGGCGACGCGGCACATCGCGGCGAAGTCGGCGGCCTCGTCGACCGTGGCGATCATCGGCGCCATCACCCAGACCACGGCGGAGGAGGCCTGCGCGGCGGTTGCGATGGCCGTGAGCTGGCGCTTGAGCACACCGGGGCTGGTCAGGTCGGTGCGGTAGCCGCGCACGCCGAGCGACGGGTTGGGCTCCGTGCTGTCGGTGAGGAACGGCAGGGGCTTGTCGGCGCCGGCGTCGAGCGTGCGTACGACGACCTTCTTGCCGGGGAACGCGTCGAACACGCCGCGGTAGGCGACGACCTGCTCGTCGATGGTGGGTTCGGAGTCACGCTCGAGGAAGCAGAACTCGGTGCGGAGCAGTCCGACGCCCTCGGCGCCGGCGGCGGCGGCCTTGACCGCGTCAGCGGCCCCGCCCACGTTGGCCAGCAGGGGAACGAGGTGGCCGTCGGCGGTGGTGCCGGTGCCGTCGAACACGGACAGGCTGGCGGCCACGTGCTCCCACGCCTTGACGGCGGTGCGCTGTTCGTCGCCCGGGTCGACCAGGAGGGTGCCGGCGGCGCCGTCCACGTAGACCTCGGTGCCGTCGGTGAGGGCTTCGACACCGACAGCGGCGACGACGGCCGGCAGGCCGAGGGCGCGCGCGATGATCGCGGTGTGCGACTGCGGCCCGCCGCCGCTGGTGACCAGGGCGAGGATCTTGTTCGGGTCGAGGGTGGCCGTGTCGGCCGGGGCGAGGTCCTCGGCCACGAGCACGAAGGGCTCATCCGACTGGGGAATGCCGGGAGCGGTGACGCCGCGCAGTTCGGCGACGATCCGGGACCGCACATCAAGGACATCCGTGGCCCGCTCGGCCATGTAGCCGCCGAGGTTGTACAACATCTCGGCGACGGATGCGCCGGACTCCCAGATCGCGCGTTCGGCGGACGTTCCGGTGACGACTAATTTAACGGCGGCCTTTATCAGCATCGGGTCGGTGGCCATCAACGCGGTGGCCTCGAGAACCGACTTGCTGGCGCCTGTGGCGGCTTCGGCGCGGCGCTGAAGCTCGGCCTGCACCACCTTGGAGGCTGCTCGCAGCTCTCCGCTCGCAACTTCGGGTGTTGTCGCCGCATCCAGGCGTTCACCTGCCGGGGGTTCGCTGATCGGTTTGGGCATCTGGCGAACGGATCCGATGATCCGGCCGGGGCTTACGCCTACACCAGTGAAATTCTGCACGGGACAACCTCTATTCTTGCGCAGCAAA
>DATISQ010000012.1:0-7070 GCA_035581905.1 Cryobacterium sp. | reverse complement strand
GCGCCACGTGCCCCACCGCGATGACGATGGCGCTGTAGAACAGCACACGCTCCGAGCCCAGCAGGAGGTCGGCCACCCAGGCCCCGAGGATCGTCGACTGGTAGACGCCTCCGCCGTAGGCCCCCACGATCCCGGCCGCGGTGGCCTGCGGGATCCCGAGGCCGCCGTCGGCCGCGGAGTAGTACAAATAGAGCAGCAGGATGCCCTGCATCCCATAGAAGGAAAACCGCTCCCACATCTCGACGCCGAAGACGTTGGCGAGGGCGCGAGGCTGGCCGAGGAAGCTCCGGTCATCACGGGTGGGGGATTGTTCAACAACCGAGGTCATTGCTTGACCTTACCGCGTGCCCCCAAAGATGGGGGCATCGGCCGGGTCGCGCCACCCGACCGTGTGGCGCGGTACGATTTTTCCCGTACCGTTACGACGACCGGGAAAGGGCCACGTGGACGTCTACTCGCTCGCCTCCCTCCTCAGTGAGGTGCTGACCCTGGTCGGGCTGGTCGTCGGCGGCGCGCTCTTCGCGGCCGGCCTCGTCGCGCGCGGCGTGAAGGGCCGCTGGGTTCTGACGGATGGCGTCATCGCGTCTTCCCGGGCCGGAACGGTCATCCGCTGGTTCGACCGGCACGGAGAGGTGCACGAGTGCCCGGCGAACACGCACGAGACGCACGGGCTCGCGCCCGGCGACGACGTGCCGGTCTGGTTCAGCCTCCGCACCCCCTCCCGGTGCCGCACCCACACCCCGGAGGTCGAGGGCAAGGCCCTGCGCCTGACCGGACTGATCCTGCTCGGCATCGGCGCCGCATCCGGCGTGCTCGGCATCGTGCTGCTCTTCCTCTAGCCGGGACGCACCGGGCCGGGCCGGTCCCTGGTCTGGCGCGCGGTTGCCTGGCGCGCGCGCCGGGGCGATGCTGGGGGAACCGGGCCCCGGCATCCGCTCTGCGTGGGCCACCGACGCTCCACCCGAAAGAGGTATGCCATGCGCAAGATTCTCATTCTGACCGGCGACGCCGCCGAGACGCTCGAGGTGTTCTACCCTTACCAGCGCCTGCTCGAGGCCGGCTATGAGGTGCACATCGCGGCCCCGGAGAAGAAGAAGCTGCAGTTCGTCGTGCACGATTTCGTGGACGGATTCGACACCTACACCGAGAAACTCGGCCACACCTGGGACGCCGACGTGGCCTTCAGGGATGTCGACCCGGCCGACTACGTCGCCGTCGTGGTCCCGGGCGGCCGTGCGCCCGAATACATCCGCAACGACCCGGACGCCCAGCGGATCGTGCGCTATTTCTTCGAGAAGAACGCCCCGGTCGCAGCGCTCTGCCACGGCCCGATGCTGCTCGCCGCCGCCGGAGTGCTGAAGGGCCGCACCAGCTCGGCCTACCCGGCGCTGAAGGTCGACGTCGAACTCGGCGGCGGCATCTTCGAGGGCGGAGCCGGCGTGGTCGACGGCAACCTCGTCTCCGGCCGGGCCTGGCCGGACCACCCCACCTGGATGCGCGAATTCATGACGGTGCTGGGGGCATCCGACGCCACGAAGCCCGAACCGGAACTCGCCGCCGTGAAGTAGCGGCACCGCCGCTCGGTCGGCGCGGCCTCCCGGGATGAAGCCGAATCTTTTTCCCGGGAGAGCCGCCATTCCCTGTAGCATGTGGTCTGACCACAGCGCACCGCACCGCACCGCGCGTCTGCCTCGCCGTCTGCACCGCCGTCTGCACCGCCGTCTGCACCAACCCCACCCCAACGTCGAGGAGGAGCTCGTGAGCATCGACCGCCGCGCCTGGGAAGTCGTGTTGCAGAGCATCGAGCTGGATCTCCTCAGCGGGCGGTTGCGTCCGGGCGACCACCTCCAGCCCGAGCGGGCCCTCGCCGCCGCGCTGGGCGTCGGCCGGTCCAGCGTGCGGGAGGCCATCCGGGTGCTCGAGGTGCTGGGGCTGCTCCGAACCGCCACCGGGTCGGGGCCCTCGTCGGGCGCGATCATCGTGGCTCTGCCCGGCGGCGGCATGTCGGCGCTGATGCGCCTGCAGCTGGCGGCGCAGGGGTTCCCCGTCGCTGACGTGGTCAAGACCCGGCTCGTGCTCGAGGCGTCGGTCGTGACCGAGCTGGCGGAGGCATCCGCTCGGGCCGGTTCGACCATGGACGCCGACACCGGCCTGCACCCCGATCTGTCGACGCCCGAGCGGCTGCTCTCGGCAATGGACTCCCCCGCACTGACCGAGGCGGAGTTCCTCGCCCTCGACGCCGAGTTCCACCTGGCCCTGGCGGTCGCGTCGGGCAACCAGGTCGTCACCGCCATGATGGCGGGGCTGCGCAGCGCCATCGAGAGCTACGTGCGGGCGGGCGCGACGGGCCTCGCCTCGTGGGCCGACACCTCCGCCCGGCTCCGCGCCGAGCACCGCTCGATCGTCGCCGCGGTCGAGGCCGGCGATCCCCAGGCGGCCCGCACCCTCGTTCAGGCCCACATCGCGGGCTACTACGCCGAAACCCACCTCGCCGACCACCTGCCCGACCCCCTCGCCGACGATCACACGGATGCCCACGGCACCCGGCGGCACGATAGATAGGACCCTTCGACCATGGTTCAACGACGCATCCCGAAGATCAAAGACCTTGCCCCGCTGATGCACTTCAAGACCCCCGAGCTGAACGCGAAGAAGCGCCGACTCGAGAGCGCGCACACCATCTACGACCTGCGGGACATCGCCAAGAAGCGCACCCCCAAGGCCGCGTTCGACTACACCGACGGCGCCGCCGAGGCCGAGCTCTCGCTCGGCCGCGCCCGTCAGGCGTTCGAGGACATCGAGTTCAACCCCTCGATCCTGCGGGACGTGTCGACCGTCTCCACCGGGTGGGACGTGCTCGGAGCCCCCGTGGCGCAGCCGTTCGGGATCGCCCCGACCGGATTCACCCGCATGATGCAGACCGAGGGCGAGATCGCCGGCGCCCACGTGGCGGCCCGGGCCGGCATCCCCTTCTCCCTGTCGACCATGGGCACCACGTCGATCGAGGACGTCAAGGCCGCGAACCCCCACGGGCGCAACTGGTTCCAGTTGTACATGTGGAAGGACCGCGACCGGTCGATGGCGCTGGTCGACCGGGCCGCGAAGGCCGGCTTCGACACCCTGCTGGTGACCGTGGACGTGCCGATCGCCGGCGCGCGCCTGCGCGACAAGCGCAACGGCTTCTCGATCCCGCCGGCCCTGACCGCCGGAACGGTCATCAACGCGTTGCCGCGGCCGGAGTGGTGGATCAACTTCCTCACCACCGAACCGCTCGCCTTCGCCAGCCTCGACCGCTGGAGCGGCACGGTCGCGGACCTGCTCGACACCATGTTCGACCCGACCGTCACCTTCGAGGACCTGGCCTGGATCAAGGCGCAGTGGCCCGGCAAGATCGTCGTCAAGGGAGTGCAGAGCCTGGCAGATGCGCGCACCCTCGCCGACCTCGGCGTGGACGGCATCATCCTCTCCAACCACGGCGGCCGCCAGCTCGACCGCGCCCCGATCCCGTTCCACCTGCTGCCTCAGGTCGTGCGCGAGGTGGGCAGCGAGTACGAGGTTCACCTGGACACGGGCATCATGAGCGGTTCCGACATCGTCGCGTCCGTCGCCCTCGGCGCCCGCTTCACCCTGGTCGGCCGCGCCTACCTCTACGGCCTGATGGCCGGCGGCGAGGACGGGGTCGACCGGGCGGTCCAGATCCTCTCCGAGCAGGTGTCCCGCACCATGCGGCTGCTCGGGGTGAAGAGCCTCGAGGAGCTCGAGCCGGGTCACGTCACGCAGCTCGCACGCCTCGGCCGGATCGCGCAGCCCGTGGCGGCATCCGTCGACGCGTAGCCCCCGGTGCCGGCCGCCCGGACCTCGGTGGCAGGCGGGCGCGCCGGCTCCCCGCCGGCCCGGATTTCGGCGGCGATGCGGGCGCGGCTACGCCTCGGCGAGCTCCGCGAGCACGGCGGCCAGCTGCTCGACCGCCCAGTCGAGGTCGGCCTCGGAGACCACGATCGGCGGGGCCAGCCGGATCGTGAAGCCGTGGGTGTCCTTCGCGAGCACGCCGCGCGCCAGGAGGGCCTCGCAGACCGCCCGGCCGGAGGCCAGCTTCGGGTCGATGTCGATGCCGGCCCAGAGCCCGGCGCCGCGCACGGCCACGACGCCCCGGCCGATCAGCCCGGTCAGCCCGTCGTGCAGGTGAGCGCCGAGAACGCGGGCGCGCTCCTGCTGCTGGCCGGTGGCCAGCAGTTTCACCACGGCGAGGCCGACGGCCGCCGCCAGCGGGTTGCCACCGAAGGTCGAGCCGTGCTCGCCGGGGCGGAGCACGCCGAGGATGTCCCGGTTGCCGACGACGGCGGAGACCGGCACGATGCCGCCGCCGAGGGCCTTGCCGAGCAGGTAGAGGTCAGGCACGACGCCCACCAGGTCGCAGGCGAAGGTCGCCCCCGTGCGGCCGAGGCCGGACTGGATCTCGTCGGCGATGAAGAGCACACCCAGGCGGGTCGTGATCTCCCGCACGGCCGGCAGGTAGTCCGCCGGCGGCACGACGATGCCGGCCTCGCCCTGGATCGGCTCGAGCAGCACCGCGACGGTGTTCGCGTCGATCGCCGCCTCGAGGGCCGCGGCATCCCCGTAGGGAACCGTGCGGAACCCCGGCGTGAACGGACCGAAATCCTTGCGGGCGGACTCGTCGTCGGAGAAGCTGATGATCGTGGTGGTGCGGACGTGGAAGTTCTCCGCGGCCACGATGATGTTGGCCATCCCGGCGGCGACGCCCTTGACCCGGTAGCCCCAGGCGCGGGCCACCTTGATGCCGGACTCGACCGCTTCGGCCCCCGTGTTCATCGGCAGGACCATGTCCTTGCCGGAGAGTTCGGCGAGCGCGGTCACGAACGGGCCGAGCTGGTCGTTGTGGAAGGCGCGGCTGGTGAGCGTGATGCGGCCCAGCTGCTCGCGGGCGGCGTCCAGCAGGAGGGGGTTGGAGTGCCCGAAGTTGACCGCGGAGTACGCGGCCAGGCAGTCCAGGTAGCGGCGGCCGTCGACATCCGTCACCCAGGCGCCGTCGCCGGACGCGACGACCACCGGCAGCGGATGGTAGTTGTGGGCCGCGTGCTCGTCTTCCAGGGCGATGTACCCGGCCTGGTCGAGCGCGGCGGCCGGGGCGGTGCGCTGGTCGGTGCGCTGGTCGGTCATCGGCGCAGCTCCAGCGTGCAGCATTTCACTCCGCCGCCGCCGAGCAGCAGCTCGGACAGGTCGACCCCGATCGGGTTGAAGCCGTGGGCGCGAAGCTGGCGCTCGAAGTCCTTCGCCCGCTCGGCGATGACCACGTTGTAGCCGTCGGAGTAGGAGTTGAGGCCGAGGATGGCCGCGTCCTCCTCGGTGACGATGATGGCGTCCGGGAAGCGCTCACGCAGGATGGCCAGGCTCGGCTCGTCGAAGGCGCTCGGCAGGTAGGCGATCTCACCGTTGCCGGTGGCCGGCGACCCGTCGAGCACGGCGATGGCCGTGTCGAGGTGGTAGAAGCTCGGGTTGATCAGGTTGAGCGTGATCACCGGGCGGCCGTAGATCGCCGCGACCTCTTCGTGGCTGTTCGAGGCGCTGCGGAACCCGGTGCCCGCGAGGATCACGTCGCCCACGAGCAGGAAGTCTCCCTCGCCCTCGTTGATCTCCGCCGGCACGCGCACGTCGAAGCCGTGGGCGCCGAACCAGTCCATGTAGGCGGGCCCTTCCGGCTGGCGTTCGGGGTAGGTGAAGGCCGCGCCGTAGGCGATGTTGTCGATCACGAAGCCGCCGTTGGCCGCGTAGACCATGTCCGGCAGGCCGTCGACCGGGTCGATCAGGTGCACGTCGAAGCCCAGGCCGACGTACGTGTCGTAGAGCGTCTGCCACTGGGCGACGGCGAGCGCGGTGTCGGTGGGGATGGCCGGGTCCATCCAGGGGTTGATCCGATAGACGACGGTGAAGAAATCGGGCTTGCACATCAGTACGCTGCGCTTGACCGGCGTGCGCTCGGGACGGGCCGGCGAGACGAACTCGTCCAGATTCGGGGCGGTGAGGTTGGTCGACATGGAGACTCCTTCGGCGGCCATCCGCCCTCGTCGGGTGAGGTCGGCTGGCGGGTGGATGGCGGACCAGGTCACTCACGAGAGCTCTGCCGGCACGGAACGCCCGGGCAGAGACGCCATGCCTAGTTTCACACAGCACGAATCGGATGTGCACGCTAATCTGCGCCGAAACCATGCGCGCTTCCGGCCCTTCACGCAGCTTTCCGCCATTATCGGCGTCGACGGATGCCCCGCGCCCGTCCGCCCCGCTATCGCACCACCGCGCAGGTATCCCGTGATTCCCGCTATCGGGCGCTGCTTTTCTGCGTACAGGCGTGCGCCAGCGCAACGATGCCCCTTAGACTCTCGGCATGGACAACCTCGACCGCGGCATTCTCGACCTGCTTCGCCAGAACGCGCGGGCGGGCTACGGCGATATCGGCTCGGTCGTGGGGCTGTCCGCGTCGGCCGTGAAGCGCCGGGTCGACCGGCTCGTGGCCGACCGGGTCATCCGTGGTTTCACCATCCAGGTGGACCCGGCCATCGACGGGATGAGCACCGAGGCCTACGTCGAGCTCTTCTGCCGCGGCACCGTGGCGCCCGAGGAACTGCTGCGCATCCTGTCCGGGGTGCCCGAGGTCGTGGACGCCGGCACCGTCACGGGCAGCGCCGACGCCATGGTGCACATCCGGGCGCGGGACATCCCCGGCCTCGAGGCGGCGCTGGAGAAGGTGCGCCTGGCGCCCAACGTGGACCACACCCGCAGCGCGATCGTGCTGTCCCGGTTGATCCACCGCTCCGCCGAGTAGCCGCGGAGCCGCGGAGCCGCCCTTTACCGCGGCCACGACACCCGCAAGACTGTGGGGGTGGTCTCCCCCAGAAGCCGGCAGGCTCCCAGCCGGATCGGCCCGGCCGGCGCCGAGCGCATCAGCGCGGGCGCGTACGGCCTGCTCGTGGCCGCCAGCACCCTGATCGGGCTCGGCAACAGCTCCGTCCTGACCATCATCGTCGTCGTCATGATCACCAACCTGTTGTACTACG
>DATISQ010000011.1:0-13721 GCA_035581905.1 Cryobacterium sp. | reverse complement strand
GCCGTAGTACGCGGCTTCCATGATCGTCTTCATGTCCGCGAGCATGGGCATCCGCGGGTTGGCGGGTGCACACTGGTCGCCGTAGGCGCCCATCGCGAGGGCGTCGAGACGACCGATGAAGTCCTGCTCGTCGACACCCTGCGCCTGGAAGGACGGCTTGATGCCGACCTGGTCGCGCAGCTTCTCGACGGCCTGGGCGTAGGACTCGATGCCCTCTTCAGGCGTCGAGGCCGGGAGGCCGAGGTGCTTGGCGATCTCCTGGAAACGCTCGGGAGCAATGTAGCTCTCGTACTTGGGCCAGCTGGTCAGCTTCGTGGGGATGAGTCCGTTGTAACGGATCACGTGCGGCAGGTACGTCGCGTTCACCCGACCGTGGATCAGGTGGAGCTGCGCGCCGGTGACGTGAGCCATCGCGTGACAAATACCCAGGAACGCGTTACCGAACGCCATGCCGGCGATCGAGGAGGCGTTGTGCATCTTCTCGCGCGCCTTGATGACGTTGGCATCCGTGCTGTTCGACGTGCCGTTGGCGCTCGTGACGATGTTCTCGAAGATGAGCTTGATCGCGTGCAGGCACAGGCCGTCGGTGAAGTCGTTCGCGTAGACGGAGACGTACGCCTCGGTCGCGTGCGTCAGAGCATCGAAGCCCGAGTCCGCCACCAGGAACGACGGCATCGCTGCGGTGAGTGACGGGTCGATGATCGCGACGGTCGGCAGGAGCGCGTAGTCGGCGAGCGGGTACTTCACTCCGCTGACCTCGTCCGTGATCACGGCGAAGGGGGTCATCTCGGAACCGGTACCCGACGTGGTCGGGATGCAGACGAGCTTGGCCAGTTCGCCAAGGTCAGGGAACTTGAACGCGCGCTTGCGCACGTCGAAGAACTTTTCCTTCATGTCCGAGAATTCGATTTCGGGGTGTTCGTACAGCAGCCACATCACCTTGGCCGCGTCCATCGGCGAGCCTCCGCCGAGGGCGATGATCGTGTCCGGCTTGAAGGCGCGCATTTCCTCTGCGCCCCTGGTGACGGCGGCGACGGTCGGCTCGGGGAGCACGTTGTCGATGATCTGCAGGGAGACGCGGTTCTCGCGACGGTTGAGCACGTCAAGGATCTTGTCGACGAAGCCGAGCTTGGTCATGGTGGCGTCGGTCACGATGGTGACGCGCTCGACGTTGCGCATGTCCGACAGGTAACGGATGGCGTTCGGCTCGAAGTAGGTCTTCGCGGGAACCTTGAACCACTGCAAGTTGTTGTTCCTTCTGCCGATGCGCTTGACGTTGATGAGGTTGATCGCCGAGACGTTGTTCGAGACGGAGTTGTGTCCGTACGAACCACAGCCGAGCGTGAGCGACGGGATGAAGGCGTTGTAGATGTCGCCGATGCCACCGAGCGAGCTCGGCGCGTTCGTGATGATTCGGACCGCCTTGACGCGGATTCCGAACTCCTCGATGATCGCCGGGTTTTCGCTGTGGATGGAGCCCGAGTGGCCGAGGCCGTCGAATTCAACCATCTGCTCGGAGAGCGAGATGCCCTCTTCCGCGTCCTTGGCGTGCAGTACGGCGAGAACCGGCGCGAGCTTTTCGCGGGTCATCGGCTCGTGCGGTCCGACGCCGCTGACCTCGACCAGGATGATCGAGGTGTCTTCGGGAACGGTGAATCCGGCCTGCTGGGCAATCCAGACCGGCGACTTGCCGACGACTGCGGCGTTCAACTTGGCCTCGCCGCAGTTGGTCGAGTTGGCCTGGACGCCGAAGATGTAGTCCTCGAGGAGCAGCTTCTCGGCCGGGGTCACGAGGTAGGCGTGAAGGCGCTTGAATTCTGCCATCGCCTCGGTGTAGAGGGGCTCTTCGATAATGACGGCCTGCTCCGACGCGCAGATCATGCCGTAGTCGAAGGCCTTGGAGAGCACGACGTCGTTGATGGCACGCTTGAGCTTGGCCGTCTTCTCGATGAAGGCCGGGACGTTGCCCGCACCGACGCCGAGGGCGGGCTTGCCGCAGGAGTAAGCCGCGCGGACCATGGCGTTACCACCGGTGGCGAGGATGGTTGCGACGCCCGGGTGGTTCATCAGCAGGCTGCTGGCCTCGAGGGACGGCGTTTCGATCCACTGGATGCAGTTGGCCGGTGCGCCGGCGAGGATGGCGGCGTCACGCACAACGCGTGCAGCGGCCAGGGAGGACTGCTGTGCTGCCGGGTGGAAGCCGAAGACTATCGGGTTGCGGGTCTTCAGGGCGATCAGTGATTTGAAGATCGCGGTCGAGGTGCAGTTGGTGACGGGGGTGATCCCGCAAATAACACCGACCGGCTCGGCGATTTCGGTGATGCCGCTAATTTCGTCGTGGCTGATGACGCCGACTGTTTTAAGGTTCTGCATGGAGTTCGTAACGTGCTCACAGGCGAAGAGGTTCTTCACGGCCTTGTCTTCGAAGACGCCGCGCCCAGTCTCTTCGACGGCGTGAACTGCCAGCTCGGCGTGCTTGCTGAGGGCTGCTACGGATGCTTTTTTAACGATGTGGTCGATTTGCTCTTGGGTGAAATTCGCGTAATCCAGAAGCGCGACCTGAGCGGCTTTAACCAGGGAGTCAATTTGAGTAGCAAGTGACTCGGTGACTGGTTTGTCGATTATTGTCATTGTGTCCCTTTTTGGCGGCCCAACTTGGGCTTATCGCCTCTTGTATATAACCTTACGACTCCAGCCAGATGGTCGCACCTTGGGGGATGCTCAGTGAGGCCTCCCTGGGTCAGCGGGTGCTGACAGATTCCCTGATCGGGGACATCTTTTGCGAACAGTCCGAAGGCTTCGATAATTGTCTGACAACTCGCATCCGTTTGTCGTCCGCGTGCGTGTGCACGCACGGTACGCACGCGCGTAATACGCGCGCGACGCCGGCGGTCAGGTCAGCGGCGACCGATACCGCGCACGCTCTCCACGGCGACCTGAACGGATGTGGCGGCTTCCGCGGCATCCGCGGCCGTGGTCGTGGACGCAAGCGTGAACCGCACGGCGGTCTGGGCGACCTCGGCCGGGTACCCCAGCGCGGTCAGCACGTGGGACGGCTCGTCGCTGCCTGCCGCGCAGGCCGACCCGCTCGAGCAGACAATGCCGCGCGCTTCGAGCTCCAGCAGCACAGCCTCACCACTCGTGCCGGGGAAAACGAACGACGCGGTGCCGGGCAGGCGCTCGGTCGGATGTCCGGTGAGGCGCGCGGACGGCGTGCCCGCCAGCACCGTGGCGATGAAGGCATCCCGCAGGGCCGTGATGCGGGGTGCGGCCTCCGCGCGTTCGGCGTCGGCGAGGCGCAGCGCCGTCGCCAGCGCGAGAGCCCCGGCCACGTTCTCCGTGCCGCTGCGGCGTCCGCGCTCCTGGCCGCCGCCGTGCAGCACCGGTTCCACGGCGATCCGGCGGCGCAGGAAGAGCGCACCGATGCCGGGAGGCGCGCCGAGTTTGTGGCCGGACAGGCTCAGGGCGTCGACGCCGAGGGTGCCCACGTTCACCGGCAGCCAGCCGGCCGCCTGCACAGCGTCGGTGTGCAGGGGCACGCGGGCGCCCTGCGCGATGGCCGACAGTTCCTCGAGGGGCTGCAGGGTGCCGACCTCGTTGTTGGCGTATTGCACCGAGACCAGGGTGGTGTCCGGGCGAATCAGGGCGCGCAGTTCTGCCGGGTCGACCCGGCCGGTGGCATCGGTGTCGAGGAATGTGACCTCGAACCCGTGCAGGCGGTGCAGGTAGTCGCAGGATTCGAGCACCGCCTCGTGCTCGATCGCTGTGGTGATGAGGTGGCGTCCGCGCGGGGCGCCGAGGGCGATCCCCTTGATCGCGAGGTTGTCGGCCTCGGTGCCGCCGGTCGTGAACACCACGTCGGCCGGCCGGCAACCGAGCACGCCCGCGACCATGGCTCGCGCCCCGGCCAGGGTGGCGGCCGCGGCCTCACCGACCCGATGGTGGCTCGACGGGTTGCCGAACCGGCCCGCGAGCTGCTGCCAGAGCACCTCGAGAACCTCCCGGCGCACCGGGGTGGTCGCTGCGTTGTCGAGGTAGATCATGGCGGGACCGGTCAGCCCTCGGTGAGGATGACGACGTCGAGGCCGAGGTCCAGAGATCGCACGCTGTGCGTGATGGCCCCGACCGAGATGATGTCGACACCGGTTTCGGCGATGCCGCGCACGGTCTCCAGGGAGACGCCGCCGCTGGCCTCGACGAGCGCCCGTCCGTCCGTGAGCCGCACGCCCTCGCGCAGGTCGTCCGGGCTGAAGTTGTCGAGCATGATCGTGTCGACGCCGGCGGCGAGCACGGGCTCGATCTGATCGATCCGGTCCACCTCGACCTCGAGGTGCGTGGTGTGAGAGATGCGGTCGCGAACCTGACGGAGCGCCTCGGTGAGGTTCAGCCCGCCCGCGGTGAGAACGGCGAGGTGGTTGTCCTTGGCCATGACCGCGTCGGACAGGCTGAACCGGTGGTTGTGGCCGCCGCCGTCACGCACCGCGGCGCGTTCCAGCACGCGCAGCCCCGGGGTGGTCTTGCGGGTGTCGACGATGCGGGCCCTGGTGCCGGCGGTCTCGGCCACGTAGAGCGCGGTCAGTGTGGCGATGCCGCTCATCCGTTGCACGAAGTTCAGCCCGATTCGCTCGGCTTGCAGGATCCCGCGGGCAGACCCCGACACCTCCGCCAGGGCGTCTCCGGCGTCGAAGACGGTGCCGTCGGCCACGAGCATCCGCACGACGATGCGCGGGTCGGTCAGCCGGAAGGCGGCCGCGAACACGGCACCGCCGCTGAAGACGCCGGATTCGCGGGCGACCAGTTGTGCGGTCGCGTCGGCGTCGGCCGGGATCAGCACCTGCGAGGTCAGGTCGCCCCAGGGGGCGTCCTCCTCGAGTGCGGCGCGCACGACAGTGTCGATGGCGTTCATGGTCAACATGCGATGGCCTCCTCGGCCTCGGTGGTGTGGTCCAGATTCAGGGTGGTCTGCATGCCATCGGGGGTGTCCAGGGCCGTTCCGCGGTTCCAGACGACGGTGCGGGCGAGCTCGGGCCTGCTGTCGGGGAAGTCGGAGCGGTGGTGGGCGCCGCGTGATTCCTCCCGGGCAAGTGCGGAGGCCACGGTGACCCGGGCCAGGTCGAGCAGGTTGGCATCTTCATATGCCTGAATGCGCATATCGAGGGGAGCGGTGTCGTCCGGGGCCGTTCGGCGGGTGGCCCAGTCAGCCAGGGTGACGGATGCCGCGGCGAGCTTCTCCCCACTCCGCAGCACTCCCGCGCACTCCCACATGAGCTGCTGCACCGCGTCACGGTCGATGCCGGCACCCGATCCGCCAGCGGTCGAGCCTGCGCTGGTCGAGCCTGCGCTGGTCGAGCCTGTCGAGATCCCGCTAGAGACCCCCGCCGGCGCCCGAACCGGCAGGCGCAGCGCGCGCACGGCCCGATCGGCGAACACGGCCGCCTCGAGTAGCGAGTTGGACGCCAGCCGGTTGGCTCCGTGGGCGCCGGTGCGGGCCACTTCCCCCACCGCGAACAGGCCGGGCAGGCTGGTGCGGCCCCAGATGTCGGTGAGTACGCCGCCCATCCAGTAGTGCGCCGCCGGGGCGACCGGGATCGATTCGACGGCCCAGTCCAGGCCGGCCGCGCGGCAGGCTGCGGTGATGGTCGGGAAGCGACGTTCAAGCAGTTCGCGGCCGAGGCCGGTGGCATCCAATCGCACTGGTTCGCCGCCCTGCTTCGTCATTTCCCGGGCGATGCTTCTGGCCACGACGTCGCGCGGGGCGAGTTCCGCGTCGGGGTGCAGGTCGAGCATGAAGCGGTGGCCGGACGCATTCCGCAGCACGGCGCCTTCCCCGCGCACGGCCTCAGAGATCAGCGGGGTGCCGGGAACCGCGAGGGCGGTCGGGTGGAACTGGTAGAACTCGAGGTCGGCGACGGATGCCCCGGCGCGCCACGCGGCGGCCACGCCGTCGCCCGTCGCCAGGGACGGGTTCGTGGTGTGCGGGAAGAGCTCGCCCGCGCCTCCGGTCGCCAGGATCACCGTGTCGGCGGGGATCGTGCGGAGCTGTTCGTCGGGTCCGAGCAGGACGGCGCCGGTCACGCGGCCGTCCTGACTGGTCAGGTCGACCAGCATCGTGTGTTCCTCGATGCGCAGGCGGGCGCCGACGTCACGCAGGGACCGGGCGGCGCGCTCCCGCACTGTCGCCACCAGGGCGGCCTCGATGGCGGCACCCGTAGCGTCCCCGCCGGCGTGCAGCACCCGCGACCGCGAGTGGGCGGCCTCGAGCCCGCGGGTCACCCCGGACTCGTCGCGGTCGAAGTCCACACCGAACCGGATCAGGTCGCGCACCCGGGCCGGCCCCTCGGCGCAGAGCACGCGCACCGCGACCTGGTCGCAGAGCCCGGCGCCGGCGCGCAGGGTGTCCTGCATGTGGGACTCGACCGAGTCGTCGGGGAACATCGCCGCGGCGATCCCGCCCTGGGCGTAGCGGGTGTTGCTGTCGGGCAAGCCCGATTTCGTGACGAGGGTCACTCGGTGGCCGGCATCCGTCGCGCGCACCGCTGCGATGAGTCCGGCCAGCCCGCTTCCGACGACGAGGACGCGAGTCATGGTCAGGCCCCGACCGAGACGGGCGGCTTGGCGGCGAGCATCCGTTCGAGGGCGATGCGGGCGTTGCCGGCGACCTCGTGCGGCACCTGGATGCGGTTCAGCACCTCGGGTGCGCGGTCCGCGGTGCCGACCAGTGCCTCGAGCACCCAGGCCAGATAGCCCGAGTGGATGCGATACATCGTGGAGCAGGGGCAGACCACCGGGTCGAGACAGAAGATGGTGTGCTCGGGGTGCTCTGCGGCGAGCCGCTGCACCAGATTGATTTCGGTGCCGACGGCGAACGTGGACCCGGCCGGGGCCGCCTCGATGGCCTTCTTGATGAAGTCGGTGGAGCCGGCGGAGTCGGCGGCGTCGACCACACTCATCGGGCATTCCGGGTGCACGATCACGTGCACGCCCGGGTGCGACTCGCGGGCCGCGGTGATCTGGTCCACCGTGAAGCGCCTGTGCACGCTGCAGAACCCGTGCCAGAGCACGACCTGGGCGGCCTCGAGCTCCTCGGCCGTGTTGCCGCCGAGGGTCTTGCGCGGGTTCCACATCGGCATCTGCTCGAGTGGCACCCCCATCGCCTTGGCGGTGTTGCGGCCGAGGTGCTGGTCGGGGAAGAAGAGCACGCGGCGCCCGCGGGCGAAGGCCCATTCGAGCACGGTCTGCGCGTTGGATGAGGTGCAGACGATGCCGCCGTGCTCGCCGCAGAACGCCTTCAGCGCGGCCGAAGAGTTCATGTACGTGACCGGGATCACGGGCACGCGGCCGTCGGCGTCCTGCTCCGTGCCGTAGAGCTCCTCGAGTTGTTCCCAGCAGTCGGTGACGGAGTCGATGTCGGCCATATCGGCCATCGAACAGCCGGCCGCGAGGTTGGGCAGGATGACCGCCTGCTCCGGTGTCGAGAGCAGGTCGGCGGTTTCGGCCATGAAGTGCACGCCGCAGAAGACGATCGCCTCGGCATCCGGCCGGCTCTTCGTGGCCTGCGCCAGCTGGAACGAGTCGCCCACGAAGTCCGCGTGCGCCAGCACCTCCTCGCGCTGGTAGAAGTGCCCGAGAATCACGACCCGGTCGCCGAGCGTGGCTTTGGCGGCACGGATGCGGTCGCCGAGTTCCTCCGTCGACGCGCGTCGGTAGACCTCCGGCAGCTCGCCCTGCCGCGGGGACCCGGTGGGGATGACGTCGCCCATCGACGCCCCCGGGCCGTAGCCCGGCGTGCCGGAATCGAACTCCCACGGAGCGGTGAGCAGGTCGGGGCTGCACGTGCTGCCGGCGGCCGCTCCCGTGCTGATGAGCCGAATGGTCTGGTCGACCGATGAGATGGTCATGCGGTTACTCCTCGATATGAACAAAAGCGATAGTCAGACAAACGGAGGTCAGCACAGAGGTGCTGGGGGGAGAGTCATGCTCACCCGATGGCCGGCTCGAGCGCACCCGGGTCGGTGGCGTGAATGGAATCGTTGTACCGGTAGAGACGGGGCGGCCGGTGCGGCACCCCGGCCACGCGCCGGCCGGTGTCGACGACGGTGCCCGACGACTCGATGGTGCGGCGGAAGTTGGCCGGGTCGAGCGGTTTCTGCAGCACGGCCTCGTGCACCTCGCGCAGCTGTGCGAGAGTGAAGGTCTCGCCCAGGAACGCGTGCGCGATGCGGGAATACTCCACCTTGGTGCGCAGGCGCCAGAGGGCGTAGTCCACGATGCGGTTGTGGTCGAAGGCGAGCGCCGCCAGATGGTCGGCCGGGAACCATCGCACATTCTGGCCCACGTCCGCCAGTGCCGCCTCACCGGACTCGACGAGTGCCCAGTAGACGACCGAGACGACCCGGCCGCCAGGGGAGCGGCCCGGATCCCCGAAGGTGTAGAGCTGCTCGAGATATTTGGGGGCCAGACCCGTGGTCTCGCGCAGAGCCCGCGCGGCCGCGCCGGCCAGCTCCTCGTCGGCCGGCAGTCCGCCGCCCGGCAGGGCCCACCGGTCCAGGTACGGCTCCCGAGTGCGGCGCACGAGCGGCAGCCACAGGGTCGAGAGTCCCGATTCCGGATCTGACCGCAGGGCGAAGATGACGGTCGACACGGCAAGGGCCACCTGAAACTGGGTGTTCATTCGCTCATCCACCGCCATCCACCAAGTAAAAGTCATTGTGACTTTAACTGAATGGACCCATCTTATAGTCAGTCTGACCAGAAGTCACGCGCCGTTCGGCAGGGTGTGGGTCCGGTCAGTGGAGACGGCGCACGGATGCCGGAGCCGGCGTGGCAGCGCGGCGAGCGTTCCTGCCGGTGAGGCCCCAGATCGTGACCCGGGCCATCGCTTCGGCGACAATCGAGGAACTCATCTTCGAGGAGCCGAGCGTGCGCTCCACGAAAGTGATCGGCTTCTCGACCACGCTGAGTTCGGCCCGCACCGCGTGCAGCAGCATGTCGATCTGGAAGCAGTAGCCGAGGCTCTCGACGCTGGTGAGATCCATCCGCTCGAGGGCATGGGCCGTGTAGACGCGGTAACCGCCGGTGACGTCCCGCTGGGGCAGCCGCAGCAGCACGCGCGAGTAGACCGACCCGCCGCGGGACAACAGACGCCGGTGCCACGGCCAGTTCCGCACCATGCCGCCCGGGACCCAGCGGGAGCCCAACACCACATCCGCACTCTCCGCCGCCTCGAGCAGGCTCGGCAGCTGCTCCGGCAGGTGCGACCCGTCCGCGTCCAGCTGCACCAGCCGGTCGTAGCCTCGGGAAAGCCCCCAGGTGAAGGCCTCGAGGTAGGCGGCGCCGAGGCCGCTCTTTAGCGAGCGGTGCAGGACGTGCACCTGAGAATCCGCGGTGGCCAGCGTATCGGCCAGCTTCCCCGTGCCGTCCGGGGAGGAATCATCCACGACCAGAAGGTCGGCCGCCGGAACGCTGGCGCGCACCCGGGCAACGATCGGCTCGATATTGTCGCGCTCGTTGTAGGTGGGGATGATGATCAGAGTCCTGGTCATGGAGCTACCTTGTCATTTCAATGATCTGCGTGCGGTTCAGCATGGTCGACTCGGTGACCGTGAACCCGAGCTCCTGCAGGGTGCGGATATTGTCCCCCCGTCTATTCTCACCGCTGCCCTGGTTCTGCAGAACCCAGACCCGGTCCGTGCCGGTGAGCCGGTCGGCCACCTGATCCAGCGGCAGGGCCACGTCCCACAGCTCGTTGGTGGCGTCATACGGCAGAGCGAGGGTGACGTCCTGCAGTCCCTCGAACGCGGCCGGGTAGAGCCGCAGGGCGAGGCGGGGCTTGCGGGAGGGCCGCACGCTCTCGTCGAACACGACGGCGTCTCCCGGCTGCGCGCCCGCCTGAACGACATCGGCTGCCTGGCGCAGATCACTGCCGTAGTTCTTGCCGAACTCGCCGCGCTGGTCGAGATAGGTGGGCAGCAGGAGAGCCGTGATGAGGCTCAGGACGGCGGCCTGCGGCCAGAGCGGCCGGAGAGAGGCGATCCCCACCGCCATGGCGATCGCGGCGGCCGGCGTGCAGATCGACAGGTACCGCAGCGAGTACATCGGGACGACGAGGTTCGTGCCGATCAGGAGCGCCGCGCTCGGAACGACCATCCAGGCCAGCATGACGGCCAGTGCAGCCCGGGTGGTCCCCGGTGCGGCCCTCCGCCCCCGCACCGCGAACACCATCACAACCGCCAGCAGGATCAGGCCCCACGCCAGAACGGCCAGGGGAACGTCGCCGAACCACTGGTGCACGGCGGCGGTGAGCACGGGGATCGGCGGGCGCCGCCCGATGAAGGCGATCTGATCGCGCTGCAGGAGGCTGGCCACCATCACGGGGGCAGCCAGGGCGAGCCCGGAACCCGTGGCCAGGGTCCAGGCGCGCATGCCCGCCCTCCTGTCGCCCTCCGGCGGTGTCAGCAGCAGCGCGGCGAGGCCGAGCACGGGGATCAGCAGCAGAACATAGAGGAAGAAGAAGATTCCCAGGGCCAGGAGCGCGGCGTAGGCCGCCCAGAGCGCGAACCGGGTGCGGGCATCCAGGTTGCGGCTCCGCAACAGGTGCACCAGCAGAACCGTCAGCCACACCACGACGGCAGTGGCGACGGCGGCAGAACGGGCTTCGGATCCCATATAGGTGACCCGGGGGAGCAGCGCGAAAACGAGGGCGGCGAGCACGCCGACCCGGGTGGAGATCAGGGTGCGGGCCAGCACGAAGGTGCCGGCCGTCGCGACACCGACGAAGAGCGCGCTCAGCCCACGGGTGGACAGCTCCGAGGAGCCGAAAAGGTCGATCCACACGTGCAGCAGCAGATAGTAGGCGCCGTGCACGGCGTCGACGTTGTCCAGCAGCCGGAAAAGCCCCGGCAGGGAGCGCTGCGCCGACAGGATGCTGGCTGCCTCGTCGCCCCAGTACGAGGGCCGCCACGAGCCGGCCACCGAGATGAGGAAGCCGAACAGCCCGAGAAGCAGAGCCAGTCCTCCGGTTCGGCGGCGGAGCGGGGTCAGCGCCTCGGGGCGAACCAGGCGGGGGGAGACCACGGGCGGGGAAGACACGCCTACACGTTAGGCCACCTCGCTGGACCCTGATACCCGCGGCCGGTGCAGACCGGTCGGAACGGATCCCGCAGCCCGGGTCGAGGTACTGGCCGGCGGCTAGGCTGACGCCATGATCGATCCCCTCGAGACGCGCGGTCCCGCTCCCCTCGCCGCTACCGGCCCCGCCTCAGCACTGGGAGTGGCCGTGGCCCAGTTCGCGCCCGGTCGTGAGCCCGCCGAGAACCTCGCCGCCATGCGGGCTCTCGCCGAGACGGCCGCCGCCCGCGGAGCCCGGCTGATCGTCTTCCCCGAGTACTCGGCATTCTTCGAATCGGTGCTGGGGCCGGCCTTCGTTGCCGCGGCCGAACCTCTGGACGGGCCCTTCGTACGTGCCCTGGCCGCGCTCGCCGCTGATCTCGGCGTGCACGTCGTGGCCGGGATGCTGGAGTCCACGGACGACCCGGACCGGTTCTCCAACACCCTCGTCGCGCTCGATCCGGCCGGCGAGCTCGTCGCCAAGTATCGCAAACTGCACCTCTACGACGCCTTCGGGGACCGGGAATCGGACTGGGTGCTGCCGGGGGCCGTGGAGGAACCCGAGACGTTCGACGTGGGGGGACTGCGGGTGGGCCTGCAGACCTGCTACGACATCCGTTTCCCGGAGGTGACGCGCCGCCTGGTCGACGCGGGGGTCGAACTGGTGCTCGTGCCGGCCGAGTGGGTGCGGGGACCGTTGAAGGAACAGCACTGGCGCACGCTGCTGACGGCGCGTGCCCTGGAGAACACGGTGTATCTGGCGGCCGCCGACCATGCCCCGCCCGTGGGTGTCGGCAACAGCATGGTGGTCGACCCGATGGGCGTGGAGCTGGTCACCATCGGCGAGACAACGGATGTCGCGCTCGCCTGGGTGCTGCCGGAGCGCCTGACCGCCGTGCGCGCCCGCAACCCCGCGCTGGCGCTGCGCCGCTTTGCGGTCGTGCCCCGCTGAGGTTTGCCCCGCTGGCCTTTGCCGCGCTCAGAATTCAGAGTTCGGTGGCGATGGTTTCCTGCGAGGCGGGCGCCGCGCGCACCGTGAACTTCTGATCCGGACGGTTACTGCGTTCGTTGCGTTCCGGATGGTCCGGCTCTGCCATCGCCCGCTCCTCGCCGGTGGCGACCAGACCCTGAGAGCTGTTCGCGGAACGGGTGAGCTGGGCGAGCCAGAGCGGGTTGATGCTCGGTGGCTGGCCGCCGGAGAACTTGAAATACAGCGGGATGGCCGGGTGCAGCCAGGCGGAACTGCGACCGTTTCCGGCTTCCGCGGCGTTCCGCCAGGAGAGCAGGAAGCTCTCGCCCCGGCGGAGTTTCTGTACGATCACGATCTGGAGGTGCGCCAAAATACGGTCGTCGAATTCGACCGTGACCCTGTCATATGTCAACGAACCCATAGGGAGCCGCTCTCAATCGGTCGGGGCTGTGCAGACCGGCCACCCGGAGTGACCTCGTCTCAGGACTGAACCTCAGTTTGGTCGTAATGAACCCGCTTGACAAGGGAATTCGCCACGGCGCTCAAACCGGCTCCCGCCGAGGTGTCACGGTGCGTGATAACCGCGCCCCTACGCCAATTTTCCTCGCGCCCCTCGCACGGCACAAGGGTGTGGACGAGCGTGTCGAGGCCCGGTACCTTCACCTCCAGGAAGGCGGAAACAACCATGGATACGTTCAATTGGGTCTACCTGATTCCTCTCGCGGGGATCATCGGTGGCATCACGGTGGCCATCTACGCCATCTACGTCAAGAGCAGGAGCCACGGGGACGAACCGGATTCCGCGCGCTTCGCCCAGGAATCGGCCGCGGTCAACCGGCAGGTGCTGGATCGGCTCGACGCAATCGACGTGCGGCTGGCGGCGGTGGAGAAGTCACTGCGGGAACACGCCTGAACCGGACCGGCATCCGTTCGGCAACACGAGCAGCAGCGCGGCATACGGTTTTTCCACGTGCGCGAAATGCCCGGTATCAGGAACCGTCACCAGGTCGAAGTCACGGATGACCGAGCCGAGCCTGGCCGCATCCGTCGCCGCCACGAAGATGTCGGCCTCGCCCTGCCCGGCACGGACGGCGCACTCGATCCGGGACCATCGCTCGGCGTCGTAGTTGCCGGCCAGGTCGGATGCGACGGCGAACGCCTGCGGGCGCAGCTCGGTCGCGAGGGCGCCGATGACGCTCTCGTGCAGCAGCTGCGGTCGGCGGAACAGCGGCGCCGCCAGCGGGCGCAGCAGCGTAGAACGGTGGAGCAGGCGGACCAGGCCCTCGCCGACGCGCCCGGCCGCGGCGAGAGCGCGCATCACCGGCAGCAGGGCGCCGTACCCGGGCAGCACGGCGAACCGGGTGATCGGGTGTCGCACGGTGTCGATCACCGAGAATGTCGTGGCCGAGACGAGGCCGACGAACACGGTCGATCTGGCCTCGCTCGCGGCGAGTTCGAGGGCCACGAAGCCGCCGAGGGAGTGGCCGATCACGGTCCAGGAGCGGTAGCCGAGCGCACGGGCGATGTCGGCCACCGCCGCCCCGGGGGGCACGATGGAACGGGTGGGGCCCTACGCCGTCATCGGTGAGGCGCCCCACGCGGGCGGGGCGGGTATGATCAGGTCGGGCATAGCCCGGCCGGAGGG
>DATISQ010000010.1:0-1730 GCA_035581905.1 Cryobacterium sp. | reverse complement strand
CATCCGGCGGAAGTAACGGTACGACGCCCCGATGCCGTGCACCATCAGATAGGTCGGCACCTCCGGCGCACGCGAGGTGCTGGACAGGGAGTGCACGGTGAACTGATACCCCTCCACCTCGACGTGGCGGCGACGGGTGTTGTCGGCGGTCACGCGCCGGCGTTCGGCACTCGCACGGTCGGGGCTCGTCACGGTGGTTTCCTTCGGGGTCATGTGCGGGAATCCTAGCGTCCCGCGGATGCGGGCGGGCGGGCAGGGCTGTTGCGGGGCGGGGACATCCGTCACTGATAAGACGGATACGCGCCGGATTCGTCACGCCATGATTGAAGGCATGGCCCACCGTCAACGAAAGCCCGCCGATTCTGACCCCACCCGGGACCGGGCGGACAAGACCTGCGCCCCGTGTGGGCGGCGCATCGAGTGGCGTGCGAAGTGGGCGAACAATTGGGATTCGGTGAAGTACTGCTCGACCGCGTGCCGCGCCCACGGTGTGACCGCGACCGACCTCCGGCTGGAAGAGGCCATCGCCACACTGCTCAGTGCGCGGGCGACGGATGCCACGATCTGCCCGTCCGAGGCGGCGAAAGTGGTCGGCGGCGAGGCGTGGAGCGACCTGATGGAGCCGGCCCGCCGCGCCGCACGCCGCATGGTCGCCCGCGGCGAACTGCAGATCACGCAGGGCGGGACCGTGGTGGATCCGTCGACCGCGAAGGGTCCGATCCGGTTGCGGCGGGTGCGGTAGAGCTTCTGATCCTGACGAGCGCGCACTTTTTCTGCAGCTCGGAGCTATGATCCCGGCATGAGCACGTCAACCCGCATTCTCGAGGCGCGCGTCCGGGCCGGACTTTCGCAGAGCCAGCTGGCCGCGCGCGCCGGAGTGCCGCCGACGAATCTCTCCGCCTATGAGTCCGGCTGCTTGCATCCGCGGCCCGAGACCCTCGCCCTCATCCTGGCCGCGACCGCCCTGCGGCCATCGGCCGTGCTGCGTCACAACCGGGATACCGTGCTCGAACTGGCCGGCCGTCGCCGGGCCGGCAACGTGCGGGTCTTCGGCAGTATCGCCCGGAGAACGGATGCTTTCGGCAGCGACATCGACCGCCTCGTCACCTTCGATCCGGGCGCCTCCATCCTCGATGCGGCCGGGCTGGTCCTCGACCTCGAGCATCTCCTCGGCGTGCACGTCGACGTGATGAGCGACCGGGCCGAGGGCGCCATCCGCGACCGGGCCGTCGCCGAAGCCGTGCCGCTGTGATCGACCAGGGCGACGGGATCGAAACCTGATGACTCACGAATTCGACCGAACGGATGCGCTGCTCGCCGACATCCGTGACCTGGTCCGTCACGCAAACCTCATCACGGCTCGCGGCCGGGAGGGGTTCTTCGACCGGGCCGATCGTACCCAGCAGCTCGCAGCCAAAGCCATCGTGATCGACCTGCAGGCCGCTGTCGAGCGGTTGCCGGAGGGCTATCGGGACCGGCACCCGGAGGTCCCCTGGGCCGAGCTGCAGGCCATGCGCAACTATCTCGCGAACGATTACGCGAACACCGACTACCAGATCGTCTGGAATACCCTCGTCACGGACTTCCCCCGGCTGCTGGTGCAGCTGGTGATCGCGTAGGGCGAGCGCCAGACCGACCCGCAGCCCGACCCGCAGCGCGACCCGCAGCGCGACCCGCAGCCCGAGCCGCCCGAGCAGCCCGTGCCCGGAGCATTGTCGACTCGTCGCCCC
>DATISQ010000009.1:0-3315 GCA_035581905.1 Cryobacterium sp. | reverse complement strand
AGGCCTCCGTGGCCGCAGCGAGGGCCTCCTCGTCGGAGGCGAAGACGGGGGCATCCGTCGGCACGGACGTCGGTGACGCGCGGGGCGCCGGGTCGGGCGTGCACCCGGTCAGCGACAGCGAGCCGAGCAGCAGGAGCGAGCCCAGTACGAGGAGGTCGCGCTTCACGGTCCGCATCCGGCCAACCTAGGCCATCCGGGCCGACCGCGCTCGAACTTTCCACATGTCGTAGTTTGGAGCCATGCAGGTGACACGATGACAATCTCCGGGGCCTGGCGACGCACGGCCCGCGGGGCCGGTCTGCTCGCCGCGGACGGCACCGTCGCCGCGAGCATTTTCGCCGAGATGAGCGCCCTCGCCCTGCGCACCGGCGCCATCAACCTGGGTCAAGGATTCCCCGACGAGGATGGCCCCGCCGAGGTGCTCGAAGCCGCCCGCCAGGCGATCACCGACGGTGTGAACCAGTACCCGCCCGGTCGCGGTCTGCCCGTGCTGCGGGACGCCATCGCTCGCCACCAGCACCGGTTCTACGGCCTGTCCGTGGACCCGGACACCGAGGTTCTGGTGACGGCGGGCGCCACGGAGGCGCTGGCGGCGACCATTCTCGCGCTGCTCGAACCCGGCGACGAGGTGGTCACGCTGGAGCCGTTCTACGACGCGTACGGCGGCCTGATCGCTCTCGGCGGCGGCATCCACCGCACGGTGCGGCTGCGGGCTCCCGATTTCCAGCCGGACCCCGACGAACTGCGCGCCGCGATCAGCGACCGCACCCGGCTGATCATCGTGAATAATCCGCATAACCCCACCGGGACCGTGCTGCGGCGCGAGACCCTGGAACTCATCGTGTCTCTCGCGCACCGACACGACGCTCTCATCGTGACCGACGAGGTCTACGAGCACCTCACTTTCGGTGTCGCCCACATGCCGGTCGCGACGATTCCGGGCGCGAGTGAGCGCACCATCACGATCTCCTCCGGTGGCAAGACGTTCAACACCACCGGCTGGAAGGTCGGCTGGCTCACCGCCCCGTCCGCCCTGGTCACCGCGATCCTGGCCGTGAAGCAGTTCCTGACCTACGTGAACGGTGCGCCGTTCCAGCCCGCGATCGCTCGGGGCCTCGATCTGCCCGACAGCTTCTACACCGGCATCGCCGCCGACCTCCAGGCCAAGCGCGATGTGCTCGAGAGCGGCCTGACCGCGGCGGGATTCACGGTCAGCCGGCCGCAGGGGTCGTATTTCATCGTGGCGGATGCCGCACCGCTCGGCTACCCGGACGGCGCCGAGTTCTGCCGGGTGCTGCCCGACCGAGCCGGGGTGGTGGCGGTTCCGATCGGCGCGTTCTGCTCCGATGAACACCGGCCGGAGTACGCCTCACTGGTGCGATTCGCCTACTGCAAGAAGGTGGACGTGCTCGAACGCGCCGCCGCGCAGCTGGCCGGCATCACCGCCCGGTAGCCGCCGCTGCTCTGTCGCAGCCGATCCCAGGTGGCAAGTCCGACCGGCCCGGCCAGCCCGGCCGGCCCATCACGTCACTTCCCGGGCCACAAAAATGCATAACTCCTGCAATTTGCCGGCCGCGCGATCCGCCGCCCCGGAATGTCGGGGGTGGAGTGCGAGCGGGGCAGAAATTGCAGGAGTTATGCACTGGCCAGGGCGGAACGAGGGTGCCCCAGCGGGTGGTGGTGTGGTGCGGGGTGCCTAGTGAGTCAGGGCCGGGTAGTCGGTGTAGCCCTCGGCCCCCGCACCATAGAAGGTGAGCGGGTCGGGCGCATTCAGCGGCAGGTCCTTGAGCCAGCGCGACACGAGGTCGGGGTTGGCGATCACGGCGCGGCCCACGACGACCGCATCGGCCAGATCGTCGGCGATGATGGCCATCGCCTCGTCCCGGCCGGTGACCTCGCCGAAGCCGCTGTTGACCAGGAGCGGGCCACCGAAACGGGTGCGCAGCTGCTGCACGAGTTCCCCGGCCGGCTCGCGGTGCAGGATGCTCAGGTAGGCCAGATCGAGCGGGGCGAGTGCGTCGGCCAGGGCGCCGTAGGTGGCCAGCACATCGGCGGCATCCGTTTCGAGGGCATCCTGGATATTGTGCTCCGGGGAGATCCGGATGCCGACACGGCCGGCGCCGATCGCCTCGGCCACCGCGGTGACGACCTCGACGACGAAGCGGGCCCGGTTCTGCGGGGAGCCGCCGTAGATGTCATCGCGCTGGTTGGAGGCCGGGGAGAGGAACTCGTGCAGCAGGTAACCGTTCGCGGAGTGGATCTCGACGCCGTCGAGTCCGGCGGCGATGGCGTTGCGGGATGCCTGCACGAAGTCCGCGACCACGCCGGGAAGCTCGCTCGGCGTGAGGGCGTGCGGCACCGGGTAGGCGGCCTTGCCCTCGTAGGTACGGGTCTCGCCGGCGATGGCGATGGCGCTGGGGGCCACGACCTCGCGGCCGCCGTTGGTGCCCTCGTGGGTGACCCGGCCGGCGTGCATGACCTGGGCGACCAGGCGCCCTCCGGCGGAGTGCACGGCGTCGGCGACGTTCGTCCAGCCGGCGATCTGCTCGGGAGTGACCAGACCCGGCTGGCCGGGGAAGCCCTGGCCGGCGTGGCTCGGGTAGGTGCCCTCGGTCACGATCAGGCCGAGGGATGCCCGCTGCCGGTAGTGCTCGACGACGAGAGGACCGGGAACGCCCTCGACGCCGGACCGCACGCGGGTCAGCGGCGCCATGACGAGCCGGTTGGGCAGTTCCAGGTCACCGAGGGACAACGGGGAGAAAAGATTCACGAATATGCTCTTTCTGTGGGTCTGGGTGTCGTCGGACGGCGCGACGCCGTCGTGGACAAGGGGAAGCAGGTTCCCCCTGTCGGCAACGGCCCTGCTCTCCCGCATATTCCGCTCAGCCGGGACGGTGTGGCAATCCACAGCAGCCGGCGCGACGAACCAGCATCATGAGCATCCTCGCCGAGACCAGGCCGACAACGTCACCACGGGGCGTCCCGGCCCCGGATGCGCCGACCCGGGAGGCCCCGGACCGCACCGGATACTGCCCGTTCCCGCTGTCGTCCGACGCCCGCGCCTTCGGTCTGACCACGAGCTCCATGCGCCTGAGCCGCGCAACGGTCGCGGTTCGGCACGGCCGCCGCACCGGGAGCGACACCGCGACCATCCTGCTGCACGGCGCCGCAGGATCCTGGACGACCTGGACGCCGCTGCTGGCTGCGGCCACCTCATCCGGCCGTGCGATGACGGACCTGATCATCCCCGACCTGCCCGGCTGGGGCGACTCTCCGCTTCCGGCGGAGGGCCCCACCCGTTCCATCGAGGCCACC
>DATISQ010000008.1:0-2127 GCA_035581905.1 Cryobacterium sp. | reverse complement strand
GCGGCCCAAACGCTACTGTCCGATGTATTCGCGACCAGGGCGTCGCCCGGTCGCGTCCGGTCAGGTGATCGTTGACGACCGGGCGGCGGCTTCTCTCCTCCCCTTGATGCCAGCCCTGTCGCCGCAGTGGCCGCGGAGGAGGATGAAAGTAACCATGGTCACTGGAATAGGAACGAAGGATGACCCGTGGCAGTTGACGACCGCGCCCGGCTCGTCGCCGCAGCTCTTTTCAGGATGTCCTGCCCCGCCACCCGTGGGCGACGACCGTGCGCGACTCCGGAACGAACCCGGGACCGGCCACCCTCCGGCACCACGACCGGGTGATCGGAACCTTCCCTACGGAGACGAATTTCTAATCGGGCTCGATCTCGTGCTTGACGGTCTCGAGACCATGCGAGACGCCGAGTAGCCGAGTCGAGCCGCCGGTCAGAACGGCGCGGATTCGGATGCAGCGTCGGAGTCGGGCACCGCGGGTGGCGGCACCGGAGTCGGATTCGGATTCGGTTTCGCACCTGGTGATGCCGAGTGGATGACCGTGGCCGGTTCACTCACGAACGTTCGCCCGGTCGGCGACGTCCACTCCAGCAAACCGTCGCCGAGGTGTCTGACCCGCCACCCAGTCTCGCTCTTCAGTGCATGACACGCTCGGCACAGATGCGCGAGATTGTCGTGCGCGGTCACACCGTCGAATTGCCAATCCACGGAATGGTCGAGATCGCAGTGCGCGGCCGACTTGTTGCAGCCCGGGAACCGGCAGGTTTTGTCGCGCACCCGCAGGAACCGTTTCAGGTCTTTCGGGACCTTGTAGCGATCCCGCCCGACCGAGAGCACGGCGCCCGTCTCCGGGTGCACCAGGATGCGGGTGAAGCTCGGCGCCCCGGCGGCGATCTGCCGTGCCGTGTCCGGGGCGATGGGCCCGTACCCCTCCAGGAACCCCGGCTCCTTACTCAGACCCATCAGGGTGAGCACCGGCACGGTCACGTTCACCGCACCTCGAATACCCTTGCCGATTCCGGACGGTGTGACGCCGTCGAGGATGATGTCGGCGAACACATCGGCCTTCAACTGCGTCAGCGTGCGCTCCTCGCCCGCACCCTGCAGGCTCAACGCCGCCAGCGTCACCCGCTCGAACGCCCCGGCCACCTTCTCCGCACTGTCATACAGTGTCAGTGACGCCATGCCGTCGGGCTCGGGCTCGAAGAACACCGCGCGGTCCCGTATCGATTTCTGGTGCCGGGCCGTGATTGTCTCGGGGTGCAGGCGTTCCCGCAACAGCCTCGCCCGGTACTTCAGTTTTGACACCGTCACCGTGCCTGCCGACTTCAGCACCGCCGCCTCGAACGCCGGCTTCGCCTCCTCGGGCACCGACCAAGCCTGATTGATCACCGCCCGCGCATGCTGGTAACTGATCTCCCCGGCCGTCAGCGCGGACCGGGTCGCGGGGAGCTCGTCGGCCAGGGCCCGGCTCTCCGCGATCAGGTTCTCCGCCGTGCGCCGCGGAATGCGGATCGTGCACGCCAGCTCGCTGACGAACTCCCGTTCCGCGACCTCGGCCGCGTCCCACCGCGACCCCGGCAGCCGAACCGCCGCGTTCGCCCGGGACTGCCCGAACCGGCGGCCCGCCTCGACCAGCTCCGCCCGCCGGGCAAAGGCCACGGCGATGGCCCGTTCGGCCTCCGCGATCGCTTCGAAATGCGCCGCGAGAGCCTCCTGCTCTGCAATGACTGACGGCTTCATGAGACAGACGTTACGGGCACCCACCGACATTCCCGGCGGCATCCGCTCGACCACGAACGCCCTGTGGATAACCCGATCAGAGGCGCATTGTGGAGGAAAGGCCGGCCGCTGAATCGCGCCGAAAAACGGTGCCGGGCACGCCTCTCAGGGGCGAATGCCGTGTGCCAGAGCCGGTTGCTGTTTCCCAGCGGGCCGCAGCAGATCGGCGAGACGTCATCGAGCAGCGGAAGCGTCTGAGGCATGCCACCAGCCTGGCACCTTCTTGACAGATATCAAAGAGGTGGTGATACTTGTTATTAGATGAACGTCGAATGATTCGGCGTTCCTGGTCAAGGAGCAGTCGTGAGCATCGCCGAACGGATACCGACCACCACGCGTGGCCGGGTCGGA
>DATISQ010000007.1:0-3973 GCA_035581905.1 Cryobacterium sp. | reverse complement strand
CATCTACAACGCACTCGAGGACATCGAGAACTCCCTCAAGGGAATGCTCAAGCCCGAGTTCGAAGAGGTGCAGAGTGGTGTCGCCGAGATCCGCGAGGTGTTCAGCTCCTCCAAGTTCGGAAACGTCGCCGGTGTCATCGTGCGGTCGGGTGTCATCACGAGGAACGCCAAGGCGCGGGTCATCCGCAACGGCGTCGTCGTGGGAGACAACCTGGGCATCGAGTCGCTGCGCCGGTTCAAGGACGACGTCACCGAGGTCCGTACGGACTTCGAGTGTGGTATCGGCCTGGGCAAGTTCAACGACATCCAGATCGGTGACGAGATCGAGACGATCGAAATGAAGGAAAAGCCGCGGGTCTAACGACTTACGGATGAGGGGTGCGGGTCCCGCCGGGGTTCCTGAACAGGGACCGGGCGGGGCCCGCACCTGCGGTAGTTTTTCGAAAATAGGAGTTAGACAATGGCAGATCCGGCACGCGCCAGGAAAATGGCCGACCGCATCAAGGTCATCGTGGCCAAGCGCATCGAACGCGGACTCCGCGATCCCCGGCTCGGTTTTGTGACCATCACCGACGTCAAGGTGACCGGTGACCTGCAGCACGCCTCGGTGTTCTACACGGTCTACGGTTCCGCGGAGGAACGGGCCGACAGCGCAGCAGCGCTGAAGGCCGCCACCGGCATGCTGCGCAGCGAGGTCGGCAAAAACATCACCGCCCGCCTCACGCCGTCGCTCGAATTCATCGCGGATGCCATCCCGGAGAACGCGGCCCTGATCGACGACCTGCTGCGTGAGGCGCGCGAGCGCGACACCCAGGTCGAGGAACAGGCTCGCACGGCGAAGTACGCCGGCGACGAGGATCCCTACGTCAAGCCGCGCGAATACGCCGAAGACGACGACGAGGACGACGAGGACGAAGACGACGAAGACGACCAGGCTCAGCCTGCGGTCGGCCTGCACGCCGAGGTTCCCGCCGATGTTCCCGCCGATGCGGATTCGCAGAAGTAGAACCGCAGCACTCTCCGGTCAGTGACCGGCCGGCCGAGTCGGCCCGCACCACCCGTCATCGGGGTTCGGGCCGGCTCGGCCTTGTCGTCCCCGGCTGCGCCTTCGTGCCCGGAGGCTCTATTCGTGGGGAAGGGTGTACTCGCCGGGCGCGGTGGCGACGGCGAGACCGTCGGCCAGCAGGCCGGCCAGAGCCCGGTCGCGCTGGGGTGAGTCGGGCCACAGGCCGGTGATCTCGGCATCCGTCACCGGGTGCCGGGTGGCGCGCAGCTCAGCCATGATCAGGCCGCGCACCTGCCGGTCGCTGCCTTCGAACTTCTTCTGCACGGCCTTCCGCGGTCCCTCATACGGTGGGTAGTCCGCCAGGCGCCAGGCGCAGGCGCTCTGGATCGGGCAGTCGTCGCACCGCGGGCTCCTGGCCGTGCAGACCACCGCGCCCAGCTCCATCATGCCGGCGTTGAAAACGGCGGCATCGGTCACCACGAGGGGGAGCAGCGCGCTCATGGCATCGAGATCTCGGGTGCGGCTGGGCGGGGCCGGTTCGGCCTGACCGGCCACGGCGCGCGCGATGACGCGCCGGGTGTTGGTGTCGACGACCGGATGCCGCAGGCCGTAGGCGAACGCGGCGACCGCCCGGGCCGTGTAGTCGCCGATCCCGCTGAGGGCCAGCAGGGCGTCGACGTCGGAGGGGACCACCCCGTCGTGCCGCTCGGTGATCTCCACCGCGGCTGCGTGCAGCCAGCGCGCGCGGCGCGGGTAGCCGAGGGTCGCCCAGGCCCGCACGGCCTCGCCGGGAGGCACGGCGGCCAGGTCGGCCGGGGTCGGCCAGCGGTCGAGCCACTCTTCCAGACGGGGGATCACGCGATTGACGGGGGTCTGCTGCAGCATGAACTCGCTCACCAGCACACCCCAGGCGCCGAAACCGGCCCGCCGCCAGGGCAGGTCGCGGGCATTTCTTCGAAACCAGGCGTTGACGGCCAGGCTGAGGGCGGGGGAGTCCGCTGCGGGCAGCGTTCCGGTGGGATTCACCGTTCTAACCTAGGCTCGAATGATGAAGCTTGTCTCCACTCCCCGGATCGACTTCCTGCGCGAGCTCGCCTCCGAAATCCTCGGCGTTTACGGCCTGGGCCGCACGGTCGTCGCCGTCGATGGAACGGATGCCGCGGAGCGCGCCGCCTTCGCCGACGACCTGGCCGCAGTGTTCGACGAGCGGGAGCATCCGGTGTTCCGGGCCTCCCTGCGTGACTTCCGGCATTCCCGCGCCGAGCAGGAGCGCTCCGGGCCGGAATCCCCCGAGCGGCTGCTGCGCCACCTCTACGACTTCTCGTTGCTGCGGCGCGTGCTGCTCGACCCGTTCCGGCTGGGCGGCAGTACCGGTTTCGTCACCCGGGCGTTCGACGCCGACCGGGACACCTGGGTCGAGCCGACGTGGCTCACCGGGCCGCCCGACGCCACGCTGATCGTCGACGGGGAGTACCTGAACCGCAAGGAACTGCGCGACCTGTGGTCGTACAGCGTCCTGGTCGAGACCGAAGCCGACGCGGTGCGCTTCGGACCCGGCGGCGATGACAACGATTCCGACCCGGTCAACGAGCACGTGGTTGCCGATCGGCTGTATCGCGGCCAGGTGCGCCCGCGCAGCCGGGCGACGGCAGTCGTCGACCTGAGCAACCCGGATGACCCGCGGCGGTTGTTCCTGGACAGCTGCTGACCGGGGTCTCGACAGGCTCGACCACCGGTCGGCTCGAGCACCGGTCGGTCAGCGGTGGAGCGCGGCGAACCGTTCGAGCACATCGTGCGGGGACAGCGGCACCCCGCGCGCCTCGACCTCGTGCACGAGAGCGGTCAGCAGCTCATTCACGGGCACCCGCACGCCGGCCAGGCCGGCTTCCCGCACGACCGCGCCGTTGAGGTAGTCGACCTCGGTGAGCTGCCCGCGGTTCAGGCTCTGCTGCGTCGAACCCAGGTTCGGCACATCGCCCATGCGAGCCCTCAGCCGCGACGGCAGCACCTGGCCGAGGGCCGTCGGTAGCCGCGAAAACGTGCGCAACGGCCGGTCGCCGAGCCCCTGCAGGCTGCCGAACCGCACGCCGCGCTTCATGCCGACCCGCACGGTCTCACGCATGCTCTCGGTCATCACTCGGCGCAGTCCCTTGTGGTCGACGACATCCTGAACGCTCATGCCGGTGATCGCGGGCAGGGCGTTGAGCATATTGACGACGAGTTTGGTCCACTGCGCGCCGACGAAGTTGTCGAGGGCGTGCGTGGGCACGGCGCCGGCGAGCACGTCCCGCCAGGCGAGAGTGGCGGCATCCGCGACGCCGGTTCCGCGGCCCAGGTAGGTGGGCGCGGCGGTGGTGATCGTCACCTGGCCGGGCGCGGCGTAGTTCGCCGCGATGATCGCCAGGGCGCCGAAGCAGTCCGAGCGGGGGAGCAGCGCGCTCGCGGTGCGCACCCCGTCGAGGCCGTTCTGCACGACGATCACGGGGGAGCCGTCGAGAACCCGGGCGTTCTCGCCGATGGCCGCCGCCGCATCCTGGGCCTTGGTGCAGACCAGCGTCAGTTGCGGGGTCTCGGCCAGGCGTTCGAGCGCGAGCGGATGCTGCCGCGCGGCTCCGAAGGCGCCGCTCAGTGAAATCCCCTCGGCCTGGATGACCGCCAGCGCCGGCCCGCGCGCCGTCACCGTCACCGTGTGACCCGCCCGGGCGAGCAGGGTCGCGAAGGTGCCGCCGAGGGCGCCCGCTCCGATCACCGCAATCTTCATCCCCCCAGCCTAGGTCGCGCCCGGCGGGCGAGCGCTCGGCGGGCAGGGCCCGGCGGGCCGGCTCGCACCCGGCGCCGGATACCATGGCAAGAGTGAATGACAAAGCAGCCCAGGGCACGGTCGGCGCCACGGCCAGCGGCCTCCTCCTGGTCGACAAGCCCCAGGGCTGGACCAGCCATGACGCCGTCGCCCGCACCCGCCGCCTG
>DATISQ010000006.1:0-3267 GCA_035581905.1 Cryobacterium sp. | reverse complement strand
CAGCACCTCGCGTGCGCCGGAGGTGCCGACCTATCTGATGGTGCACGGCATCGGGGCGTCGTACCGTTACTTCCGCCGGATGCAGCAGAGCCTGGCCGTCACCGGGCACACCCTGTCGCTCGACCTGCCCGGATTCGGCGGTGCCCGCCGGCCCGAGCGGCCGCTCTCGGTCGAAGAATACGGCGCCCTGATCGGCCGCCTTCTGGATCAACTCGAGGTGCCGCAGGTGGTGGGGATCGGCCATTCGATGGGCGCCCAGTTCGTCACCGAGCTGTCCCGGCAGCGACCGGATGCCGTCTCCCACCTGGGTCTGATCGGTCCCGTCACCGATCCCAGCCGGGCGACGGCCGAGCAGCAGGCGATGGGCCTGACCCGGGATGTGGTGAAGGAACCGCTGTCCGGCAACCTGATCGTGTTCCAGGACTACCTCGAGTGCGGCCCGCGCTGGTTCTCCACCGAGCTCGCCCTCATGCTCGACTACCGCACCGACCTGGCCCTCCGCGAGGTGCGCTCCCCCGCCCTCGTGATCCGCGGCGCCAACGATCCCGTCTCGGGCAGCACCTGGTGTGCGTCCCTGGCCGCCGCCGCGCCGGACGGCCACGTCATGGAGGTCGCCGGGCACCGCCATCTGGTGCACCACAGCGCCGCCCTGCAGACGGCCGCCATCATCGACGGACACGTCCAGCGGCATCCGTCGGTCACGCAGCCCACCCCATGAGGACCCGACTGCTGAGGCCCCGACTACTGAGCCCCGGTCTCCTGAGCCCCCGCCTGCTGGGCCGTCATCTGCGCGAGGCCCGGTGGTGGATGCTCGACTACCTCTACGCGGTGATTTGGCAGACCCGCGCCTTCCTCTCCCGCGCCCGGCCGGCGGACTTCCGCTCCGGCGCCAAAGCGCCGATCGTCATCATCCCCGGGGTGTACGAATCCTGGCAGTTCATGCGACCGCTGATCCACACCCTGCACGACCATGGACATCCGGTGCACGTGGTCGCGGCGCTGGGCCGCAACCGGCGTTCCCTGGCGGACGCCGCCGCGACCGTGGCCGAATACCTCGAGCGGGAGAACCTGACCGGCGTCATCATCGTGGCGCACAGCAAGGGCGGCCTGATCGGCAAACAGGTGATGACGACCGCAGACCAAGACCACCGGGTGAGCGCAATGACCGCGATCAGTGCTCCCTTCGGCGGGTCCCGCTATGCGCGCTATTGGGTCGTGCCGAGCATCCGCGCCTTCGCCCCCGCCAACGTCGCCCTGCATGACCTCGGCCTGGACCACCGGTTCAACGACCGGATCGTGTCCATCTACGGGGAGTTCGACCCGCACATCCCCGAGGGCAGTGAACTCGTCGGCGCCCGCAACATCCAGCTGCGTGTCGGCGGGCACTTCCGCATCCTCGGCGATCCGAGGACCGTGCGGGCCGTGCTCGACGCGGTGACGGATGCCGCGAGCTGAGAGAGAATAGGGTCATCATGACCACCATCCTCAATGTCATCTGGCTCGTGTTCTCGGGCTTCTGGCTCTTCCTCGGCTACATGCTGGCAGCGGTGATCATGTGCGTGCTGATCGTCACCATCCCCTGGGGAATCGCGGCGGCCCGGATCGGCGTCTACGCGCTCTGGCCGTTCGGCAAGACCGTGGTCGACAAGCCGAACGCGGGCGTCGGGTCGTTCCTGGGCAACGTGGTCTGGGTGGTGCTGGCCGGCTTCTGGATCGCCCTGGGGCACTTCTTCTCGGGCATCGCGCTCTGCATCACGATCATCGGCATCCCGTTCGGGATCGCCAACTTCAAGCTGATCCCGGTGGCGCTGATGCCGCTGGGCAAGCAGATCGTCGACATTCGGTAATCCACCGTCGCGAGCGTCCCGGACACGCCAGGGGGCGACCCCGCACCGCGGAGCCGCCCTCTGGCGAAACGTTGAACTCGAACTGCAGAACTGCCGAAGCTAGACGTCCTCGGCCGTGGCTTCCTTCTCGGCCTTGCGACGCGCCTTCTCGGCGTCGAGAACGGCTTTCTCGGCCGCCTTCTCTTCGGCGATCCACACGTCGCGCTTGGCCCCGGGCACCCAGCCCTTGTCCACAACGCGGATCTGGAAGACGATCGCGACGCTGACCAGCACCACCGCGATGAGGATCGCGAGGACGACTCCGAGCCCGCCGCCCACACCGACGCTGACACCCACGAGGGTGCCGAACCAGCCGAAGTCGGCGTCGCCGAAGGTGCTGTTGGCGAAGCCGAAGTCGCCGAGGACCAGCAGCAGGATGGCGGGCAGGATGGTGATGATGACGCCGTTGACGAATCCACCGATCATCGCGCCCAGGCGACCGCCGGTCGCGTTGCCGTAGACACCGGCACCACCACCGGTGAAGAAGTGCGGCACCATACCGGGGAGGATCAGTGCGAGCCCGAACATCGGGTTCAGCCAGATTGCCAGCACACCCAGCGCGAGGAGGCCACCGGCGAACGAGCTCAGGAAACCGATGAGTACGGCGTTGGCGCCGAACGGGAACACGATCGGGATGTCGAGCGCGGGACGCGCACCGGGGACGACCTTTTCGGCGATGCCCTGGAACGCGGGGACCAGCTCGCCGAGCACGGTGCGCACACCGTAGAGGATGACCGCGACGCCCACACCGAACTGCAGCGCCTGGGCAAAGGCCGCCATGATGAACGCGCCGGCATCGGCGGAGCCGAAGATGTCCAGCGCCTCTTGCATCGGAAGGGCGATGAGGCCCCAGATGGCGAAGACCATGTAGATGAGAACCATCGACAGCGAGGTGGCGACCATCGAGTCGCGCAGGAACTTGAGGCCCTGCGGGAACTTGATCTCTTCGGTCGACTTACTGCGGTGACCGACGGCCTGGCCCGCCGCACCGGCGGCGATGTAGCCGAGGGTGCCGAAGTGGCCGATGGCGATGGTGTCGTTGCCGGTGATCTTCTTGGTCCACGGGTGCACGAACGCGGGCATGACCACCATGATCACGCCGAGCAGCAGTGCGCCGATGACGACCACGAGCCAGCCGGCGCCGTCTCCGAAACCGACGGAGAGCACCACGGTGAGCATCGTGGCCATGAAGACCATGTGGTGCCCGGTGAGGAACACGTACTTGAGTGGCGTGAAGCGCGCCAGGGCGAGCATCACCAGGAACCCGAGGGTGAGCACGTAGGCGCTCTGGGCGCCGAACTCGTCCTGCGCGATGGCGGTGATGACCTCATTGGTGGGGATGACGCCCTGGGCGCCGGTCACCGCGAGGATCAGCTGGCCC
>DATISQ010000005.1:0-4487 GCA_035581905.1 Cryobacterium sp. | reverse complement strand
GAGTCCTGGCTGTCGGCCGCTTCCTTCCAGGAGACCACCCGGGTTCTGACCCAGGCGGCCATGGAAGGCAAGAGCGACCCGCTGATGGGCCTCAAGGAGAACGTCATCATCGGTAAGTTGATCCCGGCCGGCACCGGTCTTGCCCGCTACCGCGACGTCACCGTCGAGGCAACGGACGAAGCCAAGGCTGAGCGTTACCCGAACCGCATCTTCACCGATGATGCAGCGTTCAACGAGGGTGACCTGAGCTTCGTCGACTTCGACAGCTTCTCGTCGGATGACTTCACCCCCGGCACCTACAACTAGTCACTAGCGATAGGTTCCACGGATGGCCCCCTGCCTCGGCAGGGGGCCATCCGCCGTTAAGCCCCGGTGGTCGAGCCTGTCGAGACCGGAGCCTGTCGAGACCGGAGCCGGTCGAGTCCCGCGATAAGCTAGCGGGAATCTGTCTGGGGGTATCGCATGGCTGCAGGTCCGGTGTCCGCTTCGGTATTGACGCGTCGACGGATGTGGGTGCTCCTCGGCACTGTCGGCTCCCTGTTGGTCATCGCCCTCATCGTGTTGCTCATCGTCTGGCGGGGTGGTGCGGGCACGCCGGAGGCCGATGCAGCCGGGCGACCGCAGCCGAGTTCGTCTCCCGCCCCGCAGGCCATCTCCACGGCGCCGGAACCGGCGGCGACCCTCGCGCCGGGGGTGCCGCATCCCACCCAGTGCGAGCAGCTCTACAGCCCGGAGATGCTGGCGGCTTTCGGTGACCTGGTGCTGAACCCCGCCTGGCTCGCCGAGGAGAACCCGGACGTCAACCGCGGGTCCGAGGACTCGGAACTCATCACCCTGATCGACGCGGCCGGCGAACACCTCACCTGTGTCTGGGCGAACGAGAACGGCGGGTCCGGACTGGGACTCACCACGGAACTGGTCTGGGTCACACCGGAGCAGTCCGTCGAGGTTCAGAGCCGGCTGACCGCGTCCGGCATGAACTGCTACGAGGAACTCGAGGGCATGCGCTGCCTCATCGACTCAACGGAAAACGGTGAGCTTTCCGGAGAGTCGCACTTCCTGCGCGACGGCATCTGGCTCGCCACGTCCTACGTCAATGCCGGGCCGGACGGCTACACGCACGACATCATCGCCAACGTCTGGGCCGACGCGTAACGCCGACGCGTGACGCCGACGCGTGACGCCGACGCGTGACGCCGAGCAGTTCGGTGATTGGCGTACCCGGTATTGTTGAGGCAACGACCGGCAGCAGGCTTTTCGGGAGCAGAGGAACAGCATGCGGTTGGTCGGGCAGGTCGGCGCGGCAGTAGTCGGCGTCATGGGGCTTTTCATCCTGACCTTCTGGTACATCGGCGTCGACGCCCTGCCGCCGGTGATCGGCTCCCTGCTGGCGATGAAGCCGATGGCGGCAGCGGGTCTCGTGCTGGTGGCAGTCGCTCTGCTCGCGTTCGATCATTACCGGGTCACCCTGACCCTGGGCCTGCTGGCTCTGCTGATCGGCGCTCTGACCCTGGCTGAGTTCGTCTTCGGCCAATCGCTCGGCATCGATGTGCTCCTGCCCGGGATCGACTTCGGAGGGCAATCCGAACGGATGGCGCCGGCCACGGCGGTCGCCCTGATCCTGCTCGGGGCATCCGTCATCGCCGGCCGGGCCTCTCGGTCCGTCGCGACGCTCGGCTTCGCGTTCGCCGCCCTGGGTGTCAGCCTGGTCGCGATCCTGGGCTACGCCTATGGCGTCTCCTCGCTGTATTCGCTCGGCGGCTACACGAGCATGGCCTGGCAGACGGCCCTGGCAATCGCGATGCTGGCCTCCGCGCTGCTGTTCCAGCGCCCGGATACCGGTCTGCTCGGCCTCCTCCGCAGCGGGGGCAGCGCGGGGCGGCTTCTCGTCCAGGTGCTTCCGTTCCTGGTTCTCGGCCCGTTCGTGCTCGGCTGGCTTCGGCTGTGGGGTGAGCGCCGGGGGTGGTACGACACTGCTTTCGGGGTCGCCATCCTGATCCTCGGCATGACGGTGGGCAGCTGCGTGCTGGCCTGGGTCGCCGCTCGCCGGCTGCGCGACCTCGATCGCCAGCGTGATGCCGCCATGCAGGCTCTCGCCGAGGCGAACCACACGCTCGAGGCGACCGTCGACAACCGAACCCGCCAACTTGCGGAGACCGCCGACACGCTGCACACCCTGATCAAGATCGCACCGGTTGGAATCGTGCAATTGGACGCCGCGGGCGGGCTCGTTTCCGCCAACGACCAGTGGCTGGCGCTCAGCGGCCTCACGACGGCTGAGTCGCGCCGAGCCGGTTGGGCCAGCGCGCTCCATCCGGATGACGCCGAGCGGGTGCTCAGCGGTTGGGAAGCGAGCTCCGCAGCCGGCGAGCCCTACGAGACCACTCTGCGGTTCCGTACCCCGGCCGGGCAGGTCAATTGGGTGCAGGTGAGCACCGCCCCGATGCATGATGAGAAGGGCGTGATCGGGCACCTGGCCAGCGTCACCGATGTGACCGCGCAGCGTGCGGCCGAGAACGCGGCTGCGGCCGCCGCCGCCCGGTTCGAGGCCGCTTTCGCCTCCTCGCCGCTCGGAACGGCCATCGTGACCCTCGACGGACAGGTGGTGGCCGCCAACCGGCGACTCCTGGAACTGGCGGGGCGCAACGATTCTCTGGTCAACGCGCAGATCGAGACGATCTTCATGCCGGTCGAAAACGTTGACGCCGGGCTGGCCGATGACGCCGGTCACGGCGGGGCGTCAACCCGCCAGCGCCTCGATCGACGGATGCGCCACGGCGGCATCCAGGAAACCTGGGTCAAGGTCAGCATCGCCGA
Organism: Cryobacterium sp.; assembly: GCA_035581905.1. GTDB lineage: Bacteria > Actinomycetota > Actinomycetes > Actinomycetales > Microbacteriaceae > Cryobacterium. Next base: position 1,670 of record DATISQ010000005.1, on the reverse strand, counting down.
GATCTTCGACGACGACCATGCGGGGGGACTGCTGTACCAGGTGGAGGACATCACCGCCCGGCGCCTCGCGGAGGCACGGGTGGAGCACCTGGCCTTCCACGACCCGCTGACGAACCTGCCCAACCGCTTGCTGCTGCTCGACCGCTTGAAACAGGCGCTCCTGCAGGGCTCGCAGCAGGGTCGCGGTGTCGCGGTGCTGTTCATCGACCTCGACCGGTTCAAGTTCGTCAATGACAGCCTCGGGCACCACGCCGGTGACACCGTGCTGACCGAGGTTGCGCTGCGCCTGCGGCAGAGCATCCGGTCCGGCGACACGGTGTCCCGGATCGGCGGCGACGAGGTCGTGGTGATCTGCCCGGATGTCGGCGGCAGCGAGGCCGTGCACCGCATCGCCGATGCGATCCAGGCGGCCATCGCGCGGCCGATCCCGATCGGCGACCAGTCGGCATCCGTCGATGCCAGCATCGGGATCGCCTTCGGCCTCGGCCAGAACGACGCCGAGCTGCTCCTGCGTAACGCGGACCAGGCCATGTACCTGGCCAAGGACCGCGGACGTGCCCGCTACGAGGTCTTCGACGATGATCTCCGGTATCGCATCCATCAGCGGCTCGACAGCGAGCTGGCCCTCCGCGATGCGGTCGAACTGGGCGAGATCGAGACCTGGTACCAGCCGATCGTCGATCTGCAGGACCACAGGGTGGTGGCCACCGAGGCGCTGGCACGCTGGCGGAGGCCCGAACGCGGGATCGTGATGCCGGGTGACTTCATTGCGCTGGCCGAGGAAGTGGGCCTGATCAAGGGGATCGGGTCGACCGTGCTCGGTCAGGCGTGCCGGGCGGCCACGGGGCTGGAACCGGGGATGGCCGTCAGTGTCAACGTGTCCGCGCGGCAGTTCGTGCAGGATGACTTCGGTGACGTCGTCAAGAGGGCCCTCGCCGAGTCGGGGCTGCCGCCGGAACAGCTCTGGCTGGAGCTGACCGAAAGTGCGGTGCTCCACGCCATCGATTCCGCAGCCCGGACCTTCCAGGAACTGCGCGGCCTCGGAGTGAGCCTGGCGATCGACGACTTCGGCACGGGGTATTCCTCGTTCAGCCACCTGCGCGCGTTCACGGTGGACCTGCTCAAGATCGACCTGACGTTCATTCGCGACGTCGAGAGTTCTGACCACGATCGCGCGATCGTGGAGGGAATCCTGCGACTTGCTGATTCCCTGAACCTGGACGTCGTCGCCGAGGGCATCGAGACGCCCTCCCAGCGAGACCTGTTGCAGGGAATGGGCTGCCGCTACGGCCAGGGCTACCTCTTCTCCAAGCCGGCCCCCAGCGCGTCCCCCGCCCTGGCCCTGACCCCCTGACCAGCCCGCCCCCGCCGCCCAGCCCTCCAAAGGTTCCCGCCCCGCTGGTCGAGCCCGCCGAGACCCGGTGACGGACCGTCCAAAGGTTCCCACGACGCTGGTCGAGCCTGTCGAGACCAAGAGCCAGAGCTATCCCTAGCGCTTGCTCGGCAACGCAATCAACGTCTGCTCCGGATCGGCTTCCACCGGTGGCCGGAGCCAGTAGTCCGCCCCGGTGCAAATAATCGTCCAATGCTGATTGTGCAGCAGTAGATGGTGCGGATGGCAGAGCAGCACTCCGTCGGCGAGGTCGGTGTACCCGTTGTCTTTGAGCCAT
>DATISQ010000004.1:0-2167 GCA_035581905.1 Cryobacterium sp. | reverse complement strand
TCGATGATGCGCTCGAGCACCTCGGGCGCCGTGGTGTTCTCGCCCAGCCGGTTCGGCTTGCCCTCACCGTGGTAGTCGCTGGATCCGGTGACGAAGAGCCCGTACTTCTCGGCCAGCGCGTGGAAGCGGGCCTTCGCCTCGGGCTGGTTATCCCGGTGCTCGAGTTCGAGGCCGAAGAGGCCGGCCTCGGCCAACCGGGCCAGTTTCGCCTCCGGAATGACACCGGCCGCCCCGCGCGACGCCGGGTGCGCGATGACCGGCACCCCGCCGGCCGCCCGCCCGAGGGTGATGGCCCGCGGCGGATCCGGCGCGTAGTGGGGCTGGACGTAGCCGGACTCCCAATGCAGGATGCCCGCGATGGCCTCGCTCCGGGTGAGCGCGAACCCGCGGGCCACCAGGGCGTCGGCGATGTGCGGGCGGCCGACCGTCGCATCCGGTGTGGTCTGTGCGAGCACGTCTGCCCAGGTCAGGGCGTAGTCGACGCCGATGCGTTCCACCATCTGCTCTGCGCGCACCAGCCGGGCCTGCCGAACCCGGGCGGTTTCGGCCACGATGGCGGCGTTGGACGGGTCGAACAGGTACGCGAGCAGGTGCACGCTGGTGAAGCCCACCCGGGTGCTGAACTCCATGCCGGGAATGAGAGTGAGTCCGGTGACGCGGGCGGCGGCACTCGCCTCGGCCCAGCCGGCCGTCGAGTCGTGGTCGGTCAGCGCGAGGGTGCCGAGGCCGGCTGCGGCGGCCGCACGCACGAGTTGCGACGGGGTCTCGGTGCCGTCCGACACGCTCGAATGCGTGTGCAGGTCGATCGGACCGCTGAATCGTCGAGCACCTGGCATTCCCCCATGGTAGTTGCGCGGCGGACCCGCGCCGTTTCGCGGGGTTCCCAGCCGCCTCGTCTACCGTTGACCCGACATGCTGAAACGACTCCTGCGCACCCTGTTCCTCGGCGCGACCGCCCTCCTGCTGCTCGTGCTCGGCTGGCCCCAGCTCTTCGGTCTGCAGAACACCTGGGTGGCCGCGCACGCCGTCTCCCTGCGCGGCGTCGCCGTGGCCGGCTCGGCTCTGCTGGTCGCCGTGCTCCTGGTGCTGCTCGTGCTGATCCGGCCGCTCCGCCCGCTGAACGGCGGCCTCATCGTGCTCTTCCTCCTCTTCGGCCTCGGCAACGCCGGTCTCCTGGCCTCCCGCGGCATCGGCGACCCGGCCGGGACGGCTGCCCTGGCCGAGACGACGGATGCCGTCACCGTGCTCAGTTGGAACACGCTCGGCGACGCGCCCGGCGCAGCCGCCATCGCCCGGCTCGCCCTCGACCAGAACGCCGACGTCGTCACCCTGCCGGAGACCACCGAGGCCACCGGGGAGGCCGTCGCCGAGGCCATGCGCGCGGGCGGACGCCCGATGTGGGTGCACACCATCGCCTTCGACCAGATCTCCAAGGCGCGCTCCACGACCCTGCTGATCAGCCCCGACCTCGGCGACTACACGGTGAGCAACGCGGCCGGCTCCGGGCCTCCCGGAAACACCAACGTGCTGCCGACCGTCATCGCCTCCCCCGTCGACGACGCCGGGCCCACCATCATCGCGGTGCACGCCGTCGCGCCGATTCGCTTCGAGATGTCGAACTGGCGTTCCGACCTGGACTGGCTGGCCGAGCAGTGCGGCGGACCGAACGTGATCATGGCCGGCGATTTCAATGCGACGGTCGACCACCTGAGCGGCCGCGAGACATCCGTCGACGCCGTTCTCGGCGACTGCCGGGACGCCGGCCTGGCGACCGGTTCGGGGGCCGTCGGCACCTGGCCGACCTTCGCGCCGGCACTGCTCGGCTCGCCGATCGACCATGTACTGGCCACGGCGAACTGGCAGGTGCGGAGCATGCGCGTGATCGAGTCGGAAGACGATTCGGGCAGCGACCACCGCCCGATCGTGGCCACCCTCACCCCCACCGCGTAAAGTGCCCGCTCCGCGGGGCACTCTCGACCGGAACGGGCACTCTGCGGAGAGCAATGGGAGAATGGACCATGGCCAATTCCAGCGAAACCGCGATCACCCCTGCTCCCCGATCGAATGAGAACCGCTCCACCACCCCCGGCTCGGCCGGGTTCAAGGCGTATATCTCCAGCGACTGGGCCGAGCGCACCGAGGTGCTGCCGCCCGCCCGCGAACAGGC
>DATISQ010000003.1:0-2354 GCA_035581905.1 Cryobacterium sp. | reverse complement strand
CCTCTGGGAGGTTTTCGTGCGCTCCAGCCGCGGAATCAGCCACACCCACGTGGGTTCCCTGCACGCCCCCGACGCCACCCTCGCGGTGCGCAACGCGCGTGACCTCTATACCCGCCGCAACGAGGGCGTCTCGATCTGGGTTGTGCCGGCCGATGCGATCACCACGAGCGACCCGGATGCGAAGGGTTCGTTCTTCGAATCGCCCGCCGGCAAGAACTACCGCCACGCGAGCTACTACACGAAGAGCGAAGGGGTGAAACACCTGTGATGGACAACGGACAGACAGATGTCGCCACTGAGCCCATCAGCACTGAGCCCATCAGCACTGAGCCCATCAGCACAGAGCCCGTCGACGCCCACGGCAACGTCGACGCCCACGGCAACGTCGACGTCGACACCGTCCAGCTCTCCGCGGAACTGGTGGAAGCGGCATCCGTCGCCTCGCACGACGTGGCGGAGTACGCGCTCTGGCTCGGCGACGACTCGCTCGTGCTGGCCCAGAACCTGGGCTGGTGGATCTCCCGCGCCCCGGAGCTGGAGGAGGACATCGCCCTCGGCAACATCGCCCTCGACCTGATCGGGCACGCGCGTTCCCTGCTGCACTACGCCGGGGCCGAGTCCGACCGCACCGAGGACGACCTGGCCTACTGGCGTGACGAACCCCAGTGGCGCTCCGCGCACCTGTTCGAGCAGCCCAACGGCGATTTCGCGCACACGATCGCCCGCCAGTTCATCGCCGCGCACTACCTGTTCGAGCTGTACAGTGCCCTGATGCAGTCGACGGATGCGACGCTCGCCGCGATCGCGGCCAAGGCCGTCAAGGAGGTCGACTACCACCGTGACCACTCCATCCAGTGGGTGCTGCGCCTCGCGCAGGGCACCGAGGAGTCCCGTCGGCGCATGATCACGGGCCTCTCCGACCTGTGGCCGTTCGTGGAGGAACTCTTCGTCGACGAGCCGCTGATCGACCGGCTCGAGGATGTCGCCGTGCGCCCGTCCTCCCTGCGGGCCGCGGTCGAGGGCGCCATGTTCCCCGTGCTCGCCGAAGCCGAGCTCGAGGTTCCCCGCGGCTTCATCTCCTCCGGGGGCGGCCGCCGCGGCGACCACTCCGAGAACCTCGGGCCGATGCTCGCCGAGCTGCAGGTGCTGGCTCGGGCGCACCCCGGCGCGAAATGGTGACCGTGGCCTCCCTTGCCCGCCCACGTCCGAGCGACCCGGCGTCGCGGAAGGCCTGGGATATCGCCGCGGAGGTCTGCGACCCTGAGGTGCCCGTTCTCACGATCGAAGACCTGGGCGTGCTCCGGTCGGTCGCCGTCACGGCCGACGGCACCCACGTCATCCTCACGCCGACCTACAGCGGATGCCCCGCGATGGAGGCCATGCGCGACGACGTCACGTCGGCCCTCACCGGTGCCGGCTATCAGAACGTCACCGTTGAACTCGTGCTCGCCCCGGCCTGGACCACTGACTGGATGAGCGAAGAGGGCAAGGCGAAGCTGGTCAGCTACGGCATCGCCGCACCGACCGGCCACTCGGGCGTGCGCCCGACCGGCACCGTCCGGCTCCAGCTCGCGGTCAAGTGCCCGCGCTGCTCCTCACTGAACACGCGGGAACTCGCCCGCTTCGGTTCGACGTCGTGCAAGGCGCTCTACGAGTGCCGGGACTGCCTCGAACCGTTCGACTACTTCAAGGTGTTGTAACCATGGCCGCACTCAATCTGGGCAGTACCGATTCAGCCGTTCTCGACTCCACGAATGACCCCGCCGCCGCGCCCACGAAGCGCCGCGCCCGGTTCCACACCCTCGCTGTCGGCGAGGTTCGTCAGCTCACCCAGGACAGTGTCGAGGTGACCTTCCTGGTTCCCGAGGAGTTGCAGGGGGAGTTCGACTACGATCCCGGGCAGCACCTGGCGTTGCGCGCCACGATCGACGGCCGGGAGCTGCGCCGCAGCTACTCGATCTGCCGTCCCCGCACACTCGGCTCGGTCAGCGTCGCGATCAAGCGCGACCTCGGCGGGGTCTTCTCCAGCTGGGCCAACACCGAGCTCCGGGCCGGCGACCGCCTCGACGTGATGAGCCCGCAGGGCACGTTCACCACCGCGCTCGAGACCCTGGACGACAAGCACATCGTCGGCATCGCCGCCGGCAGCGGCATCACGCCGCTGATGTCGCTCGCGCACACCGTGCTCGAACGCTCGGAGACCTCCCGCTTCACGCTCGTCTACACGAACCGCACCGCGCTCGACGTGATGTTCCTAGACGAGCTCGCCGATCTGAAAGACCGGTACCCGGCCCGACTGGCTCTGCACCACGTTCTTTCGCGCCAGTCCCGCTCCTCCGCCCTGCTCTCCGGCC
>DATISQ010000002.1:0-2671 GCA_035581905.1 Cryobacterium sp. | reverse complement strand
CCGGGTGTCCAGCATCAACCGGGTGGCGGCCGCGCTCGCCGAGCTGGTGCCCGAGGCCCGGATCGCCGTGGCGCACGGCCAGCTGCCGGAGGCCCAGCTGGAGCAGGTCGTCGTGGACTTCTGGGAACGCAAGTTCGACGTCCTCGTCTCGACCACGATCATCGAGACCGGCCTCGACATCGCCAACGCGAACACCATCATCATCGACCGTGCCGACAAGTTCGGGCTCAGCCAGCTGCACCAGCTCCGCGGGCGGGTCGGCCGTGGCCGCGAACGCGCCTACGCCTACTTCCTCTACGACGAGAACAAGCCGCTGACCGAGATCGCACACGACCGCCTGGCCACGATCGCGGCGAACAACGAGCTCGGCGCCGGTATGCAGGTCGCGCTGAAAGACCTCGAGATCCGCGGCGCCGGCAATCTGCTCGGCGGCGAACAGGCCGGCCACATCGCCGGCGTCGGCTTCGACCTCTACCTGCGCATGATCGGCGAGGCCGTCAGCACGTTCCGCGGCGACGTCGCCGAAGGGCAGACCGAGCTGCGGCTGGAACTGCCCGTCGACGCGCACATCCCCGAGGACTACGTCGACAGCGAGCGGCTGCGGCTCGAGACCTACCAGAAGCTCTCTGCGGCCAGCTCGCCCACGGCCGCGAAGGACCAGATCGATCTGGTGCTCGAGGAGCTCACCGACCGTTACGGCGAACCGCCGCAGCCGGTGCAGAACCTGGTGCTGGTGTCACGCCTGCGCTGGCTGGCCCAGCAGGCCGGCCTGGGCGAGGTCGTGGCCATGGGATCGAACCTTCGGGTGTCGCCGGCGAACCTCGCCGACTCGATGCAGGTGCGCCTGCAGCGCATGTATCCCGGCTCGCGCTACTTCAGCCAGAACGGTGCGCTGACCGTGCCCATGCCGCGCATCAACGGGGAACCGCTCGGGGACGCGGCGCTGATCGCCTGGGCCGGCAACCTGCTCGACGCGCTCTTCCCGCGCCCCGTCGCGGCGGTCGCGTAACGGCGGTCGCGTCGCGGCGGTCGTTGCCTCCTCGAAAATCAGGGTGCCGGCATCCTCCGCGGGCGCGCGTTCCGGCGGCGGTCTCCGGGCTGCCCAATCGCGGCGATTAGAGTTGACGCGTGACCCCATCGAACATTCCCGCCGGCCCCGCTTCCGCATCCGGCCTCGACGAGCTGGTGCGCGTGGTGGCCCTGCTGCGCGCCCCGGGCGGATGCCCGTGGGACGCTGAGCAGACGCACGAATCGCTCGTGCAGTACCTCACCGAGGAGACGCACGAACTGATCGAGGCGATCGAGTCGGGCAGCCGCGACGAAATGCTCGAGGAACTCGGCGACGTGCTCTACCAGGTGGTCTTCCACGCCGACCTCGCGGCGCACACCACCGGCGAGGACTTCGACATCCACGATGTCGCCGCGCATATGACCGCGAAAATGGTGGGGCGGCATCCGCACGTCTTCGGCGATGTGAACCTGGAAACGGCCGACGACGTGGCACTCGCCTGGGACGACTTCAAGGCCGCGGAGAAGCCCGCCCGCACGAGCGTGCTCGATGGGATCCCGCAGGGCATGCCGGCGCTCGCGCTGGCCGACAAGGTGCTCGGCCGGGCCCAGAAGATCGGCCTGCTCGGCACCGAGGCGGCGTTCCCGCTGCCGATCGAGAGCGAAGACCAGCTCGGCCCGCTGCTGCTCGCCATCGTGTCGGCAGCCAAGAGCCAGGGGCTCGACTCCGAACGTGCCCTGCGCACCGCCCTCCGCGGGCTGCAGGAGGAGATCCGCGAGGCCGAGTCAACGGATGCCGTCGACGTCACCGGAGACGGCGCCGACGCCGGCATCATCGGGCTGCCCGGCTGAACGTCCGGCGGGGACGCGGTAGTGCCTGCCGCGCGGGGGCGGTACCGTCAGACCATGAGCCAGACATCTTTCAATGATCTCCTGTCCGCCCAGATCGGCCACGAATTCGCCGCCTCGCAGCAGTACGTTGCCATCGCGGTCTGGTTCGACAACCAGGCGTTGCCGCGGCTGGCCGCGTACTTCTACGCGCAGTCGATCGAAGAGCGCAACCACGCCATGATGCTGGTGCAGTACCGGCTCGACCGTGACCTGGGCGTCGAAATCCCCGGGATCCCGTCCGTGCGCAACGACTTCACCCTCGCCGTCGAGCCCATTGCTTTGGCGCTCGCCCAGGAAATGCAGGTCACCGCCCAGATCGAGGCCCTGTTCCGCGCCGCCCGGGCCGACGGCGACGCCCTCGGCGAGCAGGCGATGCTCTGGTTCCTGAAAGAGCAGGTCGAGGAAGTGGCGTCGATGTCCACCCTCCTGACGATCGCCCAGCGCGCCGGCGACAACCTCTTCGACATCGAGAACTACATCGCGCGCGAGACCGTGTCGGGCGGCCCGGCCGACTCCGACGCGCCGGGTGCTGCGGGCGGCGCGCTCTGAGCCTGATCCGAGCGGAGCAGGTCCGGACGGGGCAGGTCCGGACGGGGCAGGTCCGGACGGGGCAGGAACGGACGGGCCGACCCGAACTGACACAATTGGGGCTATGGCAACACCAGTGACCCCTCCCCGCGGCATGCGCGACTTCCTCCCCGCCGACAAGGCGTCCCGGGAGCACGCGCTGGCCGTGATCCGGCGGAGTTTCGCCGCGCACGGCTTCGACGAG
>DATISQ010000001.1:0-5823 GCA_035581905.1 Cryobacterium sp. | reverse complement strand
AATCAAACCGCACTGACTTCGCCCTCGCTGCCTAAGCGAGCGCACTAAGAAGTCCGCCAGACCGGGAATGCTCTCTACCCGGATCCTGACGTCATTTAGAGAGATTGCTCCTACTCTGAGCCGCGGGGTGTAGGGGGACTTGAACGAGGGCTGGGCTCGTCGGAATAGATGCCAGTGGCAAGTTCCGGAGCCGAGTAGAACGATTTCACTGGATACACCCGTAGAAGGCATATGACCACAGCAGTGGACCGGGGTTCAATTCCCCGCATCTCCACCATCGGTTGCTGTCACACCTGTTGAGCAAAGGCCCGAACCCCCGATGGGGGTTCGGGCCTTTCGGCGTCGTGGGCGAGGTTGTGGGGGAAGATAGGGCCGGGAGGAACTGCATGGCGGCTGCGTGGCTGAAGAAATGGGTGCCGGGTGTCGATACCGCGCTCAACTATCGGCGCGCGTGGCTGATCCCCGACCTGAGGGCGGGGCTCGTGCTCACCGCCCTGCTCATCCCGGTGGGCATCGGTTATGCCAAGGTGGCGGGTCTCCCTCCGGAGACCGGACTGTACGCCACGATCATTCCGTTGGCGGCCTACGCCCTCTTCGGTCCCTCGCGCGTGCTGGTGCTCGGCCCGGACTCCGCCCTGGCGCCCATCATCGCGGCCGTGATCCTGCCGCTCGCCCTCGGCGACGGCGAGCGGGCGGTGGCCCTCGCCGGTCTGCTCGCGATCATGGTCGGCATGATTCTCCTGCTGGGCGGACTGCTGCGCCTCGGTTTCGTGACCGATCTGCTGTCCAGGCCGATCCGGGTCGGTTATCTGAACGCCCTCGGGCTGCTCGTCATCCTGTCGCAGCTGCCGGCGCTCCTGGGCTTCTCGATCGACTCGGAGACGCCGTTCAGCGACGTGGGCGCCATCGCCTCCGGCATCATCGACGGCCAGATCGATCAAACCGCCCTGCTTTTCGGGCTCGGGTCGCTGGCCATCATCGTCGGACTCTCCTGGGGCAAATCACGCATTCCGGGTGTGCTCGTGGCGGTCGTGCTGGCCACAGCCCTGACCGCTTTCCTCGGACTGCAGGAGGAGTTGCCCGTCGTCGGGGCCATGCCGCAGGGCCTGCCCGCGCCGGCGCTCGGCGGTCTGGTCTGGGCGGATGTGGCGTCCCTGGCCCTGCCGGCGCTCGGCGTCGCCCTGATCGCCTTCGCGGACACCGCCGTGCTGTCGCGCACATTCGCCGCGCGCCGCGGCGAGACCGTCGACGGCAGTCAGGAGATGGCGGCGATCGGCCTGTCGAACATTGCGGGAGGCTTGTTCGGCGGCTTCGCCATCTCAGGGTCGTCCTCACGCACGCCCGTTGCGGAGAACGCGGGCTCACGCACGCAGCTCACCGGCGTCGTAGGGGCGGTGCTGATCGTGCTGTTCATGCTGCTCGTACCCGGCCTCACCGTTTTCCTGCCGTCGGCGACCATCGCCGCGGTCGTCATCGTCGCCGTCGCCGGGCTGATCGACGTGAAGGGATTCATCGCGTTGGTGCGGATGAACAGAGTGGATGCCGCGCTGTCGCTCGCCTCCTTCCTCGGCGTTCTGGTGGTGGGCGTGATCGAAGGCATCGGGGTGGCGATCGTGCTGTCGCTCGGAGCATTCGTGGGCCACTCCTGGCGACCCTACCGGGCTGAACTCGGGCGCATCCATGGGCTGCGGGGGTACCACGACCTGTCCCGGCACCCGGAGGGCCAACGGTTGCCGGGTATCGCCATTGTGCGCTTCGACGCGCCCCTCTTTTTCGCCAACGGCGGCATCTTCGACGACTACGTGCGTCGCGTCGTCACCGAGGCCGGCAGTGATATTCACACGGTCATCCTGGCGGCCGAGCCGATCACCGACATCGACACGACCGCCGTGGAAGAGCTGCTCGAACTCGACGATTTTCTCGCCTCACGAGGCATCACCCTGATCTTCGCCGAGATGAAGGGCCCGGTGAAGGATCACCTGCACGACTACGGTCTGGCCCGGCGGTTCCCACCGGAACGGTTCGCCGACACCGTCGGTGAGGCCGTCGACCAGGCCACCGGCACCCTGCGCGGCGACCTTGAGGGAACCGAATGGGACAGCGAACCCTGACGCTGCCGACCCTCCCGGGTCGGCCGCTGTGCGTGGGTCAGACGTTGGCCAGCCAGAGATCAGGGCCGAAGATTTCGTAGTGGATGCGATCGGCCGGCACGCCGGACTCCAACGCCTGGGAACGGAGGCTCTGCATGAAGGGGAGCGGACCGCAAAGGTAGACCGAGGCATCCTTCGGGATGGTGACGTTCGCCAGGGACATGAAGCCCTCGTGGTGGCCCTCGCTCGGGATTTCCAGCCAGAGTTCCAGTTCGGCCGCCTCCAGCAGTGCGATGTCTTCGCTCATCTGGTCCCGCAGCGCCCAACGCTCGAGGTTGCTTTCGGCGTGCAACACGAGCACCTCGCGCTTCGAACGAATGTCGACAAGGGAGCGCAGGATCGACGCGCTGGGCGTGCAGCCGATTCCGGCCGAGGCCAGAACGAGCGGGCCGTCGCCCTGATCGAGGGTGATGTCGCCGCACGGCACGGAGAGGATCAGGGTGTCGCCGACCTGCACGTCACGGTGAAGCGCGGGGGAGACCTCGCCGTCTGCGTCGAGCTTGGTGGTGAAGACGCGGGTCGTGGCCGTGCCGGCCGAGAGGGAGTACTGGCGCACCTGGTGGATGCCGTCGGGCATCTTGACCGTGACGCTGACGTACTGGCCCGGCAGGGCGGGTGTCACGGGGGTGTCGTCGGCCGGCTCGAGAGTGAACGTGACGGCGTCGGTCCCGGCCGCTTCCTTCTTCACGACGGTCCAGGGCGCGAGCGGCTTGTCGCTGGCGAGGCCCGCGTAGAGGCCCTTCTCCATCTTGATCAGGGCGTGGGCCATCAGCCAGTAGACCTCGGTCCAGGCCGCGGCGATTTCGGGCGTGATGACGTCGCTGAGCTCGTCGGCGATGCCCTCGAAGAGGTACTTGTAGACGATGTCGTACTGCTCGGGCACGATGGAGAGAGAGATGTGCTTGTGGGCGATGCGGGAGAGCATGGCCTCCGGCGTGGTGTCGGGGTTCTGCACCAGGTAGGTGGCGAAGACGGCGATACTGCCGGCCAGGGCCTGCTGCTGCGAGCCGTTCTTCTGGTTGGAACGGCTGAACAGACCGTCGAAGAGTTCGGGGTGAGCGGTCAGCATTCGGCCGTAGAAGTTTTTCGCGATCTCCGGCATGCGTTCGCCCACCAGGGGCAGAGTCGCTTCGATGAGGGGTAGTGACTGGGTAGAGAGCATGCTGACTCCAAGCAATTGAGGGACCTGCTCAAAATTAGCATTTAAAATACCGAATAAGGTTTCGGGCCCCATTACCCCTGATCGGGGCGGCGTTCCGGCGAGGACGCCAGGGTGAGAGCAACGGGCGTGGGGAAGCTGACGTGGGGGAGACCCGCGATCACAATGTCGTCGAGTTCGGCGTAGAACGCCTCCCGGGCCCGTCGGAGCGCGGCCCGCAGCCCGCAGCCGTGGCTGAGCGGGCAGTCGCCGTGGGGGGTCTCGCAATCGGCGACATCGGTTCGGCTGTCGAGCTGCCGCAGCAGCCAGCCGACCGTGGCCGTGCGCCCGGCCGGGCTGATCCGGACTCCGCCGGTGCGGCCCCGCAGCGACTCGACGAGTCCCAGCTCACGGAGGCGCATGACGGCTTTGCTGACATGGCTATAGGGGGTGGCCACAGCCTCGGCGATGACCCGCGAGGTCTGCAACTCGCCCTCGGTGCGCGTCGCCAAAAACATGAGCGCCCGGAGGGAGACGTCCGAGAAGGCATTGATCCGCATGGATCAACAGTACGGCCGAGCGTCAGCCGCATGGTGCGGTCGGCGTTCAGGTCAGCGGGCTGCGCCGGCCAGCGTGCCGGTCACGGCACCGGCCGGGTCGGTGAGGAGGCAGGACACCTCGCGGCCGGACGGGCTGCCCAGGTCGTCCACTCCGGCCCAGCTCTGCTCCGAGGGCGTGAGATAGGAGAAGTCCAGGGACGACACGTTGTACTCCATCAGCACGAAGCCCTCGAATAGCGACCTGCAGCCTGATTCCGCGGCCGCGGTCACGGCATTGTCGCCGGGGAAGGCATCGCCTGTCACCGGGAACCGCGCGAAGATCTCGAACTCGTGCCTCTCGCTGCAGTGCACACGCGGAACGGCTGAGGCGTTCACGTCCAGACCCTCCGAGACCTCGCGCAGGCAGTCCCCGACGAGAAGATCGGCCACCTCGGTGACCTCGCCGAGAGCGGATGCCGGCACGGGCGCCACGCTGCGGACCGGAGTCGGCAGCATGTCGCCGATTACGCTGCAGCCGGTGAGGCTGCCGGTCAGAACGCAGGCCGCCGCGAACAGCAGGGCCGGGGATCGGGGGTGCGTGCGCGGCCGGATCATCGGCTAGCGGGCCGGTCTGTTCGGGGACGCGGGGACATCCGTGCTGGCCCCCGCGGTACCGAGGGCCTGCAGAGTCGGCTCGTGCAGCAGGCCGTTGGTGGCCAGTGCGCTGCCGTGCCAGGGGCCGGGCCGGCCGTCGGCGGAGGTGAACCGGCCGCCGGCCTCCTGCACGATCGGGGCCAGGGCCGCCAGGTCGTAGGGCTGCAGGTCGTATTCCGCGACGATGTCGAGATGCCCCTCGGCGAGGAGCATATACGACCACATATCGCCGTAGGCGCGGGTGCGCCAGACCTGGCGGGACAGTGTGACCAGCTCGTCGAGGTGCCCTGTCTGGTCCCACTGCTGGATGCTGTTGTAGCTGAGCGAGGCATCGGCGAGCTCGGCCACGCCGGACACCCGCAAGCGCACGGGGTTCGCGCCGGGGGTGCGCTCGTCGGTCATCCAGGCGCCGCCGCCGGACCGCGCCCACCAGCGCTTGCCGAGGGCGGGGGAGCTGACCATGCCGACGACCGGAACGCCGTCGACGGCGAGGGCGATGAGGGTGCCCCAGATCGGGATGCCGCGCAGGAACCCGGCCGTGCCGTCGATCGGGTCGATGATCCACTGCCGCACGCTGGTGCCCTCGGTGCCGAATTCCTCGCCGAGGATGCCGTCGGCCGGTCGCCGCACGGACAGGGTGTCACGGATGGCGCGCTCCACGGCCTGGTCGGCATCCGTCACCGGGGTGCGGTCGGGTTTGGTCGTCACGACGAGGTCCATCGCGGTGAATCGGTCGCGCGAGATCGCATCGGCCAGATCGGCGAGCTCGATTGCGAGCTGGAGGTCGTCATCGAGTGAGTAGTTCCGGGGCTGGGTCACAGACCAAGACTAGTAATTTTGGCGCGACTCACCGGTTTGTGCGTCGATTCGCGCCCGGGGCAATCGGGCTGTTAGTATCTAGAGTCGGTTCGGGTCGCCCCGGTTCGGAGAAAAGAAAATAAGCACCTCTAGCTCAATTGGCAGAGCAACTGACTCTTAATCAGTGGGTTCCCGGTTCAAGTCCGGGGGGGTGCACCAACAAGTCCCCTTCATCAGGTTTTGGACCGATGGAGGGGTATTTTGTGTCCCCGCTCGGTGTTGGCGCGAGTCGGTGGTCGAGCCGGTCGAGACCCGGGCCCCGCCCTCCGGACTTGAGAACAGGTTTTCGAAACTTATGCTACTCACGACCACAAAGATGTGAAGAACTCTCGACTATATGTGCGACATAAGGTATCCTCAGAACATGACGAACCTCGCGGACGACCTCAGGCAGGCAGCGGATGCCGTCGCCCTCCTGGGCTCGTCCTGCGCCGACTACGAGGCCCTCCCTGACGCCGTCGTGCTGGCCGGTCAGAAGCAGATC